>JBDNDH010000058.1:0-7403 GCA_046719235.1 Thermodesulfovibrionales bacterium | reverse complement strand
ATCTATGTAATGACCCATCAATCCCTGTGCATCAAATACAGCAACAGGTAAAGGGTTTTATAGAGTTAGCACTAAAAGACAATCCAGTCGTTGAAAAAACTGTTATAACTGAATTAAAGCAAACGGAGACTACGTTAAAGTGGAAAATCTGTGGAACCATTGCAGGGACTCCTAAGGAAAAAGTCGAACTTACTGTTGAGGTATTTAGGCAGGGTATACCGCCGAGAGATTTTATCACATTAGTTACTTTCATCCCCCCGCTTGAATACAACCTATCCCCAATATTGGTAGAAAGCTATTCGTTAGAGGCGTTAATGCTATCTAAAATGTTATCTTTGTTATCAGACACAAGGCAAGCGATAAGGGATGTGTATGATGTATTCCTATTAATTAACATAGGGGTTGATGTGAATAAACAAATAATTGCATCGCATTTAAAACAAAACAACATAAGCAAAGATGATGCACTGAAAAAAATATGGCAAAAGATGGGTAGTTTTACCTATGAAAGGGCTGTAAATGAATTACTGCCGTTTTTACCAAAAGCAGAATATATTAGACTAACTGAGACATTTTATGCCCAAATGCGAGCAACCGTAGTAGAGCATTTACAGAGGATAATAGAAGATTGTTATAAGGGTATACTATCTGACAGTAGTTTTAGCCCAATAAGTATAATACTTTAAGCAAAATATGATGCTTTCGTTGCGAGATAAATTAGAAATGGAACTACAGGGGTATAACAAGATGCGCATTTTAACGACCCCTACTATTATCAGATTGGCTAATTACATAGCAAATAAAAAAAGCCCATTATCGAATAATACTGTTCATCTTTGGATAAAAAGAATGGTAGCAATGGGTAAGCTTGAACAGGTGACCAAAGGCGTATATGTAAATGCAATGACAACCCCTGTTGTATTACCACAAGAAGCGGCACAATACATAAGAAAAGGTGCTATTGTCAGTCTTCACTCATCTTTAATCAACATCTTAAACAATCCAACGAGGATTGTCTTTGCTATTTTGCCACTCATCAATGGCAAGGCGAATACTGGAACAGTAGAATCGAAGTTTGGCACATTTAGATTCTTATCTATGCCTAAAAGTCTTCTATATGCTGGTTTGGAAAAAGACAGATTGCAAGAAAATAGATTTTGTAAGATAGCAACACCAGAGAAAGCCCTACTGGATTGGCTGTATCTAGCTAAATCACCTAAGAGTAAATTAACCCCTCCACCGCTGGACATTGAATTAGAAGATCTGGATATGAAGAGATTAAAAAGGCTGTCAAAAATCATGGGATTAGATGATGCGCTTAATGATTACTTGAAAAAAATATCTGTATATAGACAAAACCCTAATGTCCAGTGTAATGCCCTCATAATATCAACTTCTGAAATTTAAGGCTTGTTACGATCTGTTCTCATATGAAAATACTAAAAAACAGTATTTCTATAAGAGATAAATTGCCATTTAAATCTATAGTATCTTGATTAATTAGAAAAGAGTTGTGTGAATCCTCGGTATTTTAATGCAGAAATGAAAGTAACTTTTAAGAGTCGCCAGATAAATGTAATTGAAACTACAGGTTTGGCTATCATTTTTCGTTAATTTATCCTAAAATTTGAAGAACTGTTAGTGTAGAGGTTATTGATGTTTACCCTACATGTCGATTATGCGTTAGCATCACAATTTCTAATTTGTGTTTTTTGGAGGAATAGGTAAAATTGACAGAATGTCTTTTGTCTTGCTTCCTTACAAATGGAACATAGCAGGCATGGGGTCAGGTCTTGCAATATAACATAAAGAGAATAGAGAAAAGGAGATGAAAAGTGTTATTGCAAGACCTGACCCCATAATCTTTCATATGGATAAAAAAGAGGCAGCCAGATTTCTTTCCGATGAGAAGAATTTTAATGGGTTAGTGACAGACAGTGCCGAGTCAGGCCGAATTGTTGTGTGCTGGCTGGGGCGGATAACTTAAGGGCAAACTCCCCAAAATAGAAACGGAGAGGGTGGGATTCGAACCCACGGTAGAGTTACCCCTACAACGGTTTTCAAGACCGCCGCTTTCAACCGCTCAGCCACCTCTCCAGATTTAGCCATTAATTCTACCAAAGAAGGTGATTTTTTTTCTAATGCCTTTTTGACCACAGGCAATCTGTCCATCCAACATTCTGGTTGAAACAAATCATGAATACAATAAAGCAGAAGAGTCTTTATCGCTATAATTGGTTTAAGGATGAAAGAATATCCATGTATCAAACCATCTCAAGTAGGCATTAATGTATGACTTGTCTATCGTCAACCCACTAAGTATTGGATAAAACATACAAAACATAAGCACTACAAATACGATAAAAACTATTGAGAAATGATTAAGGTATATACCATTTGCGGTTTTATCAATAACCCTAAGATAGTAGGTAATTGACAATACCCAAAATGGTAGTGTTGCAAAGAAATGATATATGTATGTCTCACGAGGTACTAACGCCCATGGAAGGTAGTTTGCCCCAATAAATACGATTATTAAAAATATAACAGGCTCAAGCCTGACATTTCTAATGATGAAAATAATACCCATCAATGTTGTTACCAAACCAGTCCACCATACCAAGGGATTGCCCATAGTTACAATACTGCCAGCCTTATCTTTCAGCATATCAGGTGCCATATATAGCCACATAGGTTTATAGATGATAGGCCATTGCCACCATCTGGATGCAAATGGATGAGAGCCTATTATGTGTTTGTGATATTGAAACATCTGGTATTGTGACTCTACTATTGTTGTGAAATGTTTAAAACTAATTGGTTTGGGTAATATGAAGAGGTATGTTGTAGTGTAAACAAGTATTGGGAGTATTACAAATAGCAAACCGCCGTATAGAATATATCTCTTGATATCTGTCTTAAGAGACAGGTGATAAAGTTTGTAGAAAAACACTATTGCCAATCCTATGCCGGTGTAAATACATAGCCATTTAGTAGATATGCCGAGGCTAAAGAATATGGCAGAAAAAGTAAGGTTTATCAGCATTGATCGGTGGCTATCTGCAAAGTAAAATCTCATCATAAAAAATGTCATCAACACTATGAACATAACAGACAGCGAATCAATTGTTGCTAGTCGGGCTTGAACAAATGTCATAAAGTCAAACCCGATAAGAATGGCTGCAATCAAGCCATATTTTATACTCCCAAAGAGCATCCTACCCAAGAGATATACAAAGGCTATTATCACCACCCCAGATAGCGCCCCCATGAAACGCCAGCCAAAAGGTGTCATCCCAAACATCTTAATCCCAGATGCAATAATTAGTTTGCCTAAGGGCGGGTGTGTAATCTCATATGGCATAAGATCATGAATGTGCTCAAACGCTGTGCGAGCATAGTAGATCTCATCAAAGTATGTCCCATTCTTGTATGATGGACTATACGGAACCGTATCCTGTTCATCAAAGAGGTTTTTGAAACTACCTACTGCTGTTTGTGAGGATAGTATGTCTTTTGGTTCTTCAATCTTTATTAGTCTGCTGTCTCTATCAAATAATCCCACTTCATAAAGTGTTCCACCTGGCTCAGTTACCACCATGATTATATATCTTGTCTTTATATCAATTGGTATGTATTTCCACTGAAATACCTCTTTGGTCTCAAATACTGAGACTGTTTTCCAATTTAGCAGATCGTCTGATATATCCAGACGATAGGTGCCATTTCCAATGCCACTAAAATAATTTATCCTCTTAATGTCTTGATGGTTCTTAAGGTCAATCATAAACGCCTCTCCTTTCATCTTAGGCTGCCAGTATGTTTGAGGTGAGGTCATTGAACCGAGATTGTAGAGGTATAATACTGTAAAAAAAGTGCATATCGTTGTCAGCAAGACGATATCTTTCTTATTAAGGGTCAAATCACTTTTTATAGGATTTGGCATAAATAATCCTAAGGGTTTTTCCCTTTTTGGTATCTCTTTATCAAGTAGTCTTGGGATAAAACACATCATGGCAATGATATACAGGACAAGGTTTATAAACGAGAAGGTCCTTAATATAAAATCGTTTGGGGATATGTGATAAACACCATTATGGGCAAGGATGAGCGGATAACCGAGATTGAAGGTGTTTGTAATTGTAAAGGCTATAAAAAGGTATATCAACTTTTTATCCTGCATCAAGACAAAAGCCAATGCAAAGATTACCATTGATGTAACCATATATCTTTCGTGCATCTTGACAGAGAACATGAATACGGACAGGACAATAATCAAGGATACCAAGACAATCTTGTGTTCATATCGTGACTTTATATACAGATAAATACTAAAGAGAGTTATCGAAAATACCGCGATAAATCCCCACATCCTGAATGAGAGAAAGAACCACCTATCATCAATAGGAGACCAGTTTTTACCAATTAGTGCATAGAAGTTAAATGTATTTAATGTCGCATAGGGGTATTCCGTAAACATTGTGTTGAGCAGTTTTGGTATCCACATAAAGCCCTCGTTGATTGAAAAAGGTAATATCAGAGGCAAAATAGTCGCCATAGATGCGACACATGCCTTTGATACAGCCTTTATATCCCTGATGCTGTAGAGATATGCGACAAATATTGGAGTAAAAACAAGACCTTGAGGTTTTATCATTATAGATAATGCAAAAAGTACAGATGCCAATATTAGCCTTTTTTCAATAAGTGCAATGAGAAAACCCAATATGAAGAGTGCAAGGAACGAATCTATCTGTCCCCATAAGGCTGAATCGATGATAACAACTGGATTAAATGCAAAGAGTGCAAGTGAGATTATAGTATTGCCTGTGGTCGTGCCCTTTTTTTTAGCCAGATTGATTATCAGAAACATCGACAATACCTCAGCAATCAGAGAGGGAAGTTTGAGAAGCAGGTGATAGATATCTGCATCAAAGGATAGCCCTAAAAGATTTCTAATCTTGCCAAGTAGGTAAAAGACATACATGTAAAGTGGTGGATAATCAATAAAGTGCCCTGCAGTATAGAAATCAGAAAATCCCTTTGTGGCGAGATATTCAGCCCACGCCTTGTAGGTATTTATATCTACAGGGAAACCGGTTGAGTTGTAGGCAAGCATAATTCTTATTACAAAACAGATGGTAATAATGGTCAAAAAGGCTGTATTTCCATTTATTGTATCAAGCCTTGATTTTATTCTTGTAACAAAGATACCCAACAACAAAAAGAAAAGTGCTGCAAGGAATACAGCATCTAACCCCCAAACGGTTGACTTTACCTGTTTCTTTTCTTCCTTAAATAGATTGATGACCCTTGCTGAAAGGGGTATACTGTCAACCCTCTTTATGATGCAGTCGTCAAATTCTGCCTTTCCTTTATTAAGACTTCCATACCCACCAATGCGAAGCCCAAAGGTCAGATTTGTCTGTTTATAGCCAGTCTTGCCATAAATGGTGACCTCTTGCCATTGTCCTTTTGTATCGTGTAGGTCTTCTGATGTCTCAGGGATACCCAATACGGAGATGTTGGCACCCTTTGAATCTGTTGGTATCCCCTCTGCCCTTATCTTGCATCTGAATAGATACAGGGAGTTAGGATGAACTGCTATGTCTTGAATAAGTTTAGCATCGTCTGGTTCTTTTGTGATGATTACTACCGCAGCATTCCCCCTAAAAGGATTACTACTGGTTATTTTTATATCTGTTGTATCTCTGTCCTTTATCCATGTATCCCTTTTCCATCCAACTGGAAAGCCATCACTTATCACCTCGAAATCAGGATTATACAGGAGATTCTCTGAGGCATGTGTGGGGCTGAGGCAAAAAAACATTGCTAAGAGGATAATTACCAATCGTGGGAGATTCATTGGATATTTATCTCTTCACTCACAATATAAAGTGGTCTGCCCCTTGTGTTGTTATGTATTCTTGCAATGTATTCTCCAACTATCCCAATTGCAAAAAGCTCAATAGCTCCAATAAAAAAGAGTATTGAAACTATTAAAGACAATGCAGCGTAGACCTGATGCTCATTTTTGTATATAAACGCAAGGACGAAACACACAAGCATAATGGCAAAAAAGATTACTCCCCAGAATGTAGCAAAGTGCAAAGGCCTGTTGGATAGAGATACTATCCCATCAGCAGCAAGTTTTATCATCCTTAGAGGTGAATACTTGGTAGTGCCAGCAAAACGGGGTTTTCTATCAAACTCTATTGCCTTTTGTCTTAGTCCAATCCATGTGACCATACCCCTGATTATTGGGTCATGTTCTCTCATCTTTTGCAATTCTTTTAAAACCTTTCTGGTTATGAGCCTAAAATTACTTGTGTTTTCTGGCATCCTGACTGATGAAAGTTTATTTACAAGCCAGTAAAATATCTGGGCACCCTTCAGTTTTATAAAGGACTCTCCCTGTCTTGTTCGTCTCTTTGCATAAACTACATCGTAGCCATCTTGATAAACCCTTAGCATATCTGTGATGAGCTCTGGGGGGTCTTGAAGGTCTCCATCCATCAATACTATCAAATCACCATGTGCGTAATCACAACCGGCGGTTACAGCGATATCATGTCCAAAGTTTCTTGATAGGCTAATAACCTTTACCTCAGGATTAAGACTGGCAATCTCTCTCAGTATATTAAGTGAGTCATCTACAGAACCATCATCAACAAAGATGTATTCAAAACCATATTGAGGGATGGCTTCTTCTACACCTTTTAATCTCCGCCATAATTCTGGAAGGCATTCTTGCTCGTTAAAGATAGGAATAACTACTGAGACTACAGGCCTTACGGAGGACATTTTGCACATACAGAGGTAAATAACGATGTGCTGAGATACCTATCCCCCCTGTCTGGAAAGATTACAACTATTACGCCTTGCTGTATCTCCCTTGCCACCTGTAACGCACCCCACATGGCAGCACCACTACTCATCCCAACAAAGAGACCTTCCTTAAGGGCAAGTTCCCTCGTTGTGCTGAAGGCAGCGTCGTCGTCAACCTTGATGTTTTTGTCTATCAAACAAGGATTATAAATCTTGGGGACTATTGATTCTGTCATGTTTTTTAAACCTTGAATCCTGTGTCCTATGTATGGTTCAACACCTACAATCATTATCTTTTGATTAAACTCCTTAAGCCTCTTCCCTGCGCCCATTATCGTTCCAGTAGTGCCAAGCCCTGCTACGAAGCAATCTATCTCACCATTTGTCTGTTCTATAATCTCTCTACCTGTTGTCTCGTAGTGAGCCTTTACATTTGATGGATTGTCAAATTGGTTAGGCATAAAGTAATGGTTATGATTATCTTCATAGATCCTATGGGCAAGCCGCTGATCGGGCTTGAGCAATCGAACGATTGCGGCAAGGGCTCTATCTGCGCAGTCACTGTACGTGATACA
>JBDNDH010000057.1:0-7408 GCA_046719235.1 Thermodesulfovibrionales bacterium | reverse complement strand
TCTACCCAGAGGCCACCCATTGTGTAATGAACCGCTGGGTATATCCTCATTGGTTCTTTGTATGCGTTTTCTCCTGTTATCCTTTCATACATTTCAAAGAGGTTACCATATTTCTGTCTAATTACATCTTCACCAAGCCTCTTGATAGCATCTGCAAAATCAAGATATACTCCGTATCCTCCAGGTCCTACCCCCCTACCCTCATCACAGACCTCTTTTGCAGCCCTTGATGAGATATCCCTTGGGGCAAGGTTGCCAAAACTTGGGTATTTCCTCTCAAGGTAGTAATCCCTCTCTTCTTCTGGTATATCATTGGGATGCCGTTTATCACCCTTTTTTAGGGGGACCCATACCCTGCCATCATTTCTCAGAGACTCAGACATAAGGGTCAATTTAGACTGATGCTCACCACTTACTGGTATACAAGTTGGGTGTATTTGTGTAAAACAAGGATTTGCAAACAATGCACCCTTTTTATACGCCCTAAATGTGGCGGTGACATTACAACCCATAGCATTGGTTGATAGGTAAAAGACATTGCCATAGCCTCCAGTGCAAAGACATACCGCATCACCAGCATAGGCATCTATCTTGCCAGTTACTAAATCCCTTACAACAATACCTTTTGCCTCACCGTCCACCAATACAAGGTTGAGCATCTCAGTTCTTGGGTGCATCCTTACCTTTCCGAGGAAGACCTGCCTTGATAATGCTTGATAGGCACCTAAGAGTAATTGCTGTCCTGTCTGCCCCCTTGCGTAAAATGTTCTTGATAGTTGAGCACCACCAAAGGAGCGATTATCCAAATAACCGGCATAATCCCTGGCAAACGGAACGCCCTGGGCAACACACTGGTCTATGATATTTACGCTTACCTGTGCAAGACGATATACATTTGCCTCCCTTGCCCTAAAATCACCACCCTTAACGGTGTCATAAAACAATCTATAGATACTATCTCCGTCGTTTGGATAGTTTTTTGCCGCATTTATCCCTCCCTGTGCGGCGATACTATGTGCCCTTCTGGCACTGTCTTGATAGCAAAATGCCTCAACATTGTAACCGAGTTCAGCAAGTGTGGCAGCGGCTGATGCCCCAGCAAGACCTGTCCCCACAACTATGATAGTGTATTTTCTCTTGTTTGCAGGGCTTACCAATTTAAGGTTCTGCCTATGTCTGTCCCACTTCTCGTTAATAGGACCTGAAGGGGTCTTACCATCAAGTATCAATGTGGCCTCCTATGTCTTTAAAATGCCAGTCAAAACCGCTGTTGGTATTGCCATATAGGCTACCAACAGTACTATTGCTACAAAAATGCCGAGGGCTTTGATCTTAGGCATAATCCGGTCGTTATTTATGCCAAGCGTCTGAAAGATACTTTGAACTCCGTGTGTTAGATGAATCATAAGGGCAGATAGTCCAACCGCATATATCAGAGAAATTGCTATCTTTTGAAAACTTAGGATTATCATTTTATATACATCAGGTCTTCCAAATGCATCAGGATTTTGAACTGCAACAAAATGTGGTTGGGTTACCTGCAGTGTAAAGTGTAGGAGATGATAGATCAAAAAGGCTAATATTATAAGCCCTGACCAGATCATAGTTTTTGAGCCAAAAGTGGTTTTCAGGGTTTTACTTATTGCATAGCCATTTGGTTTTGCCTGTCTGTTTTCTAATGTAAGCCTTATCCCGAAGTAGACATGAAGTGAAAATACTAAAAGCATTGCTATCCTAAATGACCATACTAAGGGTGGAAGGCTATGTAGTCCCTTTGCATATGTATTTATGCCATCAGGACCGATATAGATGGTGGAGTTGCCAATTAGATGAACTATGAGGAATAGTAAGAGAAACAATCCGGTTACTGCCATTATTATCTTTTTTCCAACGGGGTTATCTGTGAATCGCATCCTAACCTGACCTCTTTTATATTTTATTGGCGAGCATCTTCTAATTATGTTTAAAAATCTTATCCCTTTTAAGTTGGGATGGATATTTTTGGCAGATTAAACAAGGCGTCCCCAACGGGATTCGAACCCGTGTTACTGCCTTGAAAGGGCAATGTCCTAGGCCTCTAGACGATGGGGACACAGTGCCTTATTTTACCAAAAAATGAGCCGCGTTGGATTCGAACCAACGACCCACGCCTTAAAAGGGCGTTGCTCTACCTGCTGAGCTAGCGGCCCATAACAAAATAAGAAATGAAATGTTATTATTTTTTTGTGTCTTTTGTCAATTTGTGTATTAACCCAGAAATGCAACCAAACTTATCTCTCATCGGACATAGATGCCTGAAAAGGTTTTGTTGCAACACCTTTACAGGTGTAGCACCCTGATTTCTAACTGCACATTTTTATGTAATCATCACTATTGTGAATCAGGGGCGATACATTTAGATAAACCTTGCCACAGTTCAAAGGCTTTAAAGGCATCTATGTCCGATATGTTATCTATCAATTGCATCTTTTGGGTTAAGGTAAACGTGGGAATATTAAAGATAAAAATGTAACTGTCGCTATGATTGATGTAGGATATTATTAATGAATAATGCGAAAGAGTGCCCTCTAATCCTTCTAAATGTGGATTAGAGGGCAGGGTATTATTTGGGGTTAGGATGAGAAAGGTACTTATCTCTTACCGCTTCTCCAGAGTGGTTGGCACGTTGAAGTGTCCCTTAGTTGGATGCTTTCATTTCCAATCTGGATGCTCAAGATAACATTGTATTTAATTGTGGTTAAAGAAGAAACAACTGCAGTCACCGTTTCGCCAATATCTGGTCTTGCCACATTGTTTCTATCCCAATACCAATAAGGTCCTATTCCATAGACTGTCACATCACCGCTTGGTGTATTTATAACCATACCGTTACCGGGGATATTAATATTTTTTACTACCCCTGTAATCGTCTCTGGTGTGCCTGCACAGATATTAACACTCATCGGATTATTGGGATTACAATTTGGACCAACGCAATTGCCGTAATTTCCAAAACCTGCAGCCTGTGCCAAACCTACACCTACAACAAAAACCCCGACTAAAACAATAAGCAATTTCTTAAACATAACGATTTCTCCTTTTAAACTTAGAATTAAAGATCTTTTTTGATTATCTTTTTGCCCCAAATCCAGTTCCATCCTGTGGTCTTGGACGAGTGCCATCACCGTATCTACCAGATGCATTATTAGGGTAAGTACCATAGAGTTGACAATCACCCCGCTGTCCTTTACCCTGATATCTGGTGGAGGAGAATGAACCTGATCCATCTCTTAATACTTGTCCATTTCCCCTACCTGCCGCATCAGCAACCTCTGCAAAAGACAAAGCCATTAACATTCCCAAGATCGTGCCACTTAATGCGATAGTCTTTAGATAACCCTTCATTGCTTAACAATCACCTCCTTTATATTTGATGTTTAACTTTAATAATATAGGCAACATTCATACCAAATAAAAAAAGGTCAATTCGATCAATGTTTTTTGACGTTAGAGGTCTCAGTGCCTTATCGTCTTGAGCATTTTGGTGCAATTTTTGCGCTTTAATGGTGCAAAAATTGCTGTCGGGTGAATGTTTGGCCTTGAATACGTGTCAGTTGAGTGGATTTCTTAGATTTCAGTCAAGACAGTATCTATTAAACTATGCCTTGTTTTAAGATGTCGTGAAGGTGTATTACGCCTTTTATGTGCCCGTTAGGGTCAGGGATAAGCAGGGTAGTTATGGAGAATTGTTCCATAATATTTAATGCCTTAACTGCTAGATCTTCTTCGTCAATGGTTTTTGGATTTTGTGTCATTATCTCTTCAGCCTTCATATCAAAAAAGTCTTTCCCGTATTTACCAATACCCCTTCTTACATCCCCATCTGTCACTATACCAAGTATCTTCAAGGTCCCATCGGTAACAACTGCCATACCGAGCCTCTTTGATGATATCTCAAGGACAACATCAGCCATCGTTGAATTTGGATCAACCAAAGGTATCTCGTTGCCCCTGTGCATAAGGTCCTTGACCTTTATGAAGAGTTTTTTACCGATAGTTCCGCCAGGATGTAGAAAGGCAAAATCTTGCTCCTTAAAACCCCTTTTTGACAACAGTGCAACCGCTATAGCATCGCCCATCGCCATGGCTGCGGTTGTGGACGATGTGGGTATCAGGTTGATCTCACAAGCCTCATGTCTTACAGAGACATCTATGTTTATGTCTGCAGATGTTGCAAGTGTTGAGTTTGGATTGCCTGTAAGGGCAATGAGTTTTAGTCCGAATCTCCTTAGAAAGGGTATCAGATCTAATATCTCCCTCGTTTCACCGCTATTTGATAGGGCTATTACAATATCCCTTGATGTTACCATACCAAGGTCACCATGACTTGCCTCGGCTGGGTGTAAAAAAAAGGCAGGTGTGCCAGTAGATGCAAGTGTGGCAGCAATCTTTTTACCAACAAGTCCAGACTTTCCCATGCCTGTTATCACAACCCTTCCCTTACAACTAAAAAGGGTCTCAACGACAGATATGAAACTATCGTCAATCCTATTGATAAGTTCTCTTACTGCCTCTGACTCAATCTGTAGTACCCTTTTGGCAATGTCTATTGTATCGTCTTGCATAATATTGTAAAAATGGCCTAAGGATAGATATTTTATATTTTAAAGGGCATAATTTCAACAGATGCTTCAGGTATTAATACATCTTTGAGCAACTTTACTTTAAATCGTAAAGTCTTGCACGGGTATCTTAAAAAGGTTATTATTTTTGTTTTTTTGTTAGAATAAAATAGTAATAAAAAATTGGAGGTATATTATGCCTAAGATCCCTGTTTTACATTCAAATCTCAAAAAGAGATTTCCAAAGTATTTTTCAGCCTTGGAAAATCTTGGTAAGGCAGTTAGAACAAGTGGCCCCATAGATACAAAGACAAGTCACCTTATCCAACTGGCAGGTGCCGTTTCAATCCGTTCAGAAGGTGCAGTTCATTCCCATGTTAGGAGGGCTCTGGAGGCAGGTGCAAGTACCGATGAGATATACCACGCTATCTTATTATTAACCAGCACAATTGGCTTCCCTAAGGTATCAGCTGCAATAAGTTGGGCAGATGACATCCTAAGGGCAGAGGAAAAATAGGAGAGATATGTTTCATATTGGTATTGACATAGGCTCTGTCTCTGTTAAGGCAGTAGTTTTTGATAGCAATCAGCAAATCATTGAGAGACATTATATTAGACATCTCGGTCACCCAATAAAAGAGGCATTGACCCTTTTGATTGACCTTAAAGACAGATATGCAGATACATTTATATCGCTTACAGGGAATGGCAGTAAGGTAATAGCATCGAGTTTAGGTATTGTTCATCTCAACGAGATAGTATGTCAGAGCCAATCTGTAAAGAGACTACTTCCAGATGTCCGAACAATTATAGAGCTAGGTGGTGAGGATGCAAAACTCATCGTACTTGGTGATGATGCTATAAAGGACTTTGCGCTTAATTCCGTTTGTGCTGCTGGGACAGGTTCATTCTTAGAACAGCAGGCTGAGAGGCTTAGGCTTACGATCAAAGAGTTTAGTGAAATGGCTGTTAGGTCAAAGAGGCCTTCAAAGATTGCAGGACGGTGCAGTGTATTTGCCAAGTCAGACATGATACATCTTCAACAGATAGCAACCCCTATAGAAGACATAGTTGCTGGCTTATGCTTTGCTGTAGCAAGGAATTTCAAGGGAACTATCTCAAAGGGGATAGATCTGATACCGCCCATATCTTTTCAGGGAGGGGTTGCGGCTAATGCTGGTATGCTTAGGGCATTTAAAGAGGTCTTAGGGGTAAGCGATATCATAGTGCATAAGGACTACGCGTTTATGGGTGCTATTGGTGCGGTTTACAAAGACATAGAGGACAAGTCGTTTAATAGATTGGATGAAAAATCCTTAAAGACCCTCCTTGACGATCAATTACTAAATAAATCCTTTTCAGTTTATAACCCCCTAATCTCTGATGGTGATAGATTTGTTGAGAGACATCTAAATGGGAAATATACAAACCAGACCGTAGATGTCAATCTAAAGGTAAGAGAGGTCTATCTTGGAATAGATATAGGGTCAATAAGCACAAATCTTGCAGTAATTGACAAGGACAACAGACTCATCGCAAAGAGATACCTTATGACCGCTGGTCGTCCTATAGAGGCGGTAAATCAAGGCTTAAGGGAGATATACGAAGAGATAGGCAAGGATGCGTTGGTTTTAGGTGTTGGCACTACTGGTTCGGGCAGATACATGATTGCAGACTATGTAGGTGCAGATATTGTGAAGAATGAGATCACTGCTCAGGCAACTGCCGCCATCTCAATTGACCCCAGCATAGATACCATATTTGAGATAGGTGGGCAGGACTCAAAGTATATAAGCATCAAGGATGGTGTTATAGTTGACTTTGAGATGAACAAGGCTTGTGCGGCAGGGACAGGCTCTTTTCTTGAAGAACAGGCAGAGAAATTGGATATTGACATAAAGTCTGAATTTACAGAGAAGGCCTTTCAATCACAAACACCATGTAGATTGGGAGAGAGATGCACAGTTTTTATGGAAAACTCTCTTATGTCAAATCTCCAAAGTGGTATAGACAAAAAGGATCTGATCGCTGGGCTTTCTTATTCAATCGTCCAGAATTACATCAACAGGGTCGTTGCTGGTAAGCCAATAGGCAAGAGGATATTCTTTCAGGGTGGGGTTGCCTTTAATAAGGCGGTAGTTGCGGCCTTTGAAAAGTATCTAAACTGTGAGGTTACTGTGCCGCCTGATCACGATGTAACAGGGGCGATAGGTATGGCTTTGATAGCCAAGGAATACATGCAAGGCAAAGGGATACCCAGTTCGTTTAAAGGATTTGAGATAGCACATAGGCCTTACCAGATAGACTCATTTGAATGCAAGGGCTGTCCTAACATCTGTGAGATTAACAGGGTGAAGGTGGCAGGTGAGGATGGCTACCTCTTTTACGGTGGCAGATGCGAGAAATACGATGTCAGACAGGCAAAGGTAAAGACTGAGACAGACTTGTTCCTTGAAAGGGAGGATATGTTGTGGAGGAGTCATCTTGCCTACTCTGCAAGAAATCAATCTGGCAGTAAGGCAAAAATAGGCCTTCCTTATATATTCAATATTCAGGATTTTTTACCATTTTGGACTACGGTGCTCTGGGAACTGGGTTTTGACGTGGTGGTATCTCCAAAGACAAATAAGCAGATAGTTACATTGGGGCTTGAGAATGTCCTGTCAGAGGCCTGTTTCCCAGTAAAGGTAGCCCACGGTCATGTCCAGTATCTCATTGATTTAGGTGTTGATGCGCTATTTATCCCGAGTATAATAAGTTTGCCCTCTATAGACCCCCGTTACCCTCGTTCTGTGCCTTGTCCATAT
>JBDNDH010000056.1:0-7415 GCA_046719235.1 Thermodesulfovibrionales bacterium | reverse complement strand
GACCTTGCGATATCTATAAGCCTTGAGGCTTCAGAACTTTTAGAACATTTCCAATGGAAAGACGACAACCAATGTAACCAATATCTAAACGATAAAAAGGCTAAGGATGAGATAGCCGAAGAGATTGCAGATATTGCTATATATCTACTGATTTTATCCAATGATTTAGGTATAGACCTTGAGAACGCTATTAAGGATAAGATTGAAAAGAACAAGACTAAATACCCAGTAGAAAAGTCAAAAGGTAGGGCTGAAAAGTATAATAGACTCTAAAAAAGACCTCAATCGGATACTGGTAGTAATATTCTAAACATGGCTCCACCAAGTCTTGACCTTTCAATGCTAATATTACCACCTAAATCTGTAATTACCCTATATGCTATGGCAAGACCTAAGCCTGTGCCATTAGGCTTTGTGGTTACAAATGGTTCAAATATCCTCTCCTTAAGGTCATCGGAGACCCCTCGACCGTTATCCTCTACATCTATCAGTATAAAATCACTGTTTTTTTTTGCCCCTGACTGATGAATGTTTTTGAAAATACCACTACGAACCTTTTGGGAACTTATCTCTACTAAACTTGCCCCTGATTCAAAGGCATTTTTTATCACATTACCAAATGCAATCTCCATAAAGGTTCTGTTTGCCATTAGATTAATGTTATCATCCAATCTAAGACTAACACTGATGTCACCCTTAGGGTTATGTGCCAAGACTTGTTTGATGAGCACTGAAAGGTTTATTAATTCCTTGGGCGCATCAGAAGGTCTTGAAAACATCAAAAACTCCTTTATAATCCTTGATATCTTATTTATCTCTTCATCAAGCATCTGGATAAAATTATTGGCATCCTTGCCTTCTTTAATGAACTGCACTGCTGCTGATATACTTGCCAGAGGATTTCTCAATTCATGTGCCAAGTCTGCACTAACCCTAAAAAGCCTTTCATATCCCTGTGTCCTTATCCTTTCTTCCTCAAGTTTCTTTATCAAAGATTCCTGATTACTTATCTTTATGCTTAACTGTCTGCCAGCATAAAAAATCAATATAAAGGCAAAACCATGTAGTCCAATATTTATGATACTGGTTTTCTCAAACAGCAACCCAGATAAAGAATACACCACTGAATACAAAAAGGCACACAAAAAAGGGATGATATAGGCTTTTTTATCGTTTATTGACAACGATGCAAAAAAGATAGGGAAAAGATACAGCAATGTAAGGTATGAGTAAGAATGGTAATAAAAACTGGCATATACAATACCAGAAACAAAACATATATCAAGGATAAAATCCAAGGGATGACAACGCTCTGGATTATAAATCAATCTTAGCAGCGCAATAAAACCATAAACACCTATGACCACAGAGACCTTGTTGATAGAGAAATGGTCAGCTGCAAATTGAAAGGATATCTGGAGGGCTACCGCAAATATAACCCTACCTAATAGATAATATCTTAAGAGGTTAATCTGTTGCATTGATTTACGGATTTATTGAGCAAGACACCAGATATAATCTGGTTAATCTTGCGATATCTTTTGAGCCCTTTAACTCATTTGGAGTCTATTGATTATATCAGATAAGGTGAGAAATTTACCGTCTAAAACAATTTATATTACTTGCAGAAATCTACCGTCTCAGGCCTCTGATTAGTGAGGTATCTTGATATCTTTTCTACTTCTGTATCTGATAGTCTTGCGCCTGCCTTCCTCATGGCTATCACACTGTCTTTCCATTGCTCATAATTTCTCACACCAAGCTTTAAGCAGACTGGTATAAGATTATGGCAAGACAGGCATCTATCTTTAAGGAGACTGGCATCATCTCCTTTTGTGCAGCCAAATATGAAAAACACGGATATCAATATCAATATATACAACCTTATTATCTGCATTTGGCACCCTTTAATCTTTTGGCTTTATTTTGCATAGTAGGCTGTTACTTTTTATAGTAATGACACTTTACACAGTCAACTTTTACATCAAAGGAGAGACGTCCATTGTGACATGCACCACAATACTTGCCCTCATACATCTTCTGCATGTTCATACCGCTTCCCCTCATCTTCATAGGAAAATGTTTGTTATGGCAGTCCTCACACTTAAACATCTTTGTGTGCAAATCGTGGCCAAAGTAGGCAGGTGGGACACCACCCTTTAATGTGTATACGAGTTCCCTCTTAGGAAAAGGTTTTTTACCGTGGCAAGCTATACAGTTGTCCATACCAAAGGACTGTTTGCCATCATGGCAATAAAAACAGGCTGTGTTTTGATGATGTTCCTTGAAGGTAACCTTAGTAGTCCCCTTTTTCATCCTAAAGAGTTTTGAATGGCAATCACTACAAGGGATCTTAGCATGAGTGTTGTGTTTGAAAGAAACGGATGTATCACCCACACCTATCATTATGGGATCCTGAGGACCTTTGATATCAACCTTCTTCTGTGGTTTTTTCTTAAAATGTTCATATTCACTGACCCCTCCATGACACCTTGCACATTGGGTATTTGACGCAAATGCATCCTTACCATTGTGACATGCCCCACAATACTTCCCCTTATATAGGGCATCCATGTTGAAATCCGGTTTCTCCTGAGCAGCAAGTGCCTTCATCTCAAAGAGTCCTGAGTGACACCTATCACAGCTTATCTTAGCGTGCGATTTATGACTAAACAAGACCGATTTTACAGGTTTGGTGTATAAAATATCGCCTCCATCTGCAAAAACAGTTGAATTAAGGCTAAAAATTAGGGCTATAAACAAGGTTAAAATATGTAGTTTCATATCTCGTTTAATCCTTTATGTAGAAAACATTTGGTTTTGCCCCTGTCTCAGGTCTAAGAACCCAAACAGGTCTTTCAATCTGATGAACCAACTTATATACCCTGCTGTCCGGATCTGAGAGGTCGCCAAAGACCCTCACATCAGCAGGACATGCCTCAGCACATGCGGTTATTTTAACACCCTTTGATAATCTTGTATCGTAACAAAAATCACATTTATCAATAGAGTGTTTCTCCTCAGAAAAATACCTTGCATTGTAAGGACATGCAAGCACACAGGTCTTACATCCTATACACTTCTTGTCCTCCATCTGAACAATTCCATTTGTCTTGTCTTTGTAAGTTGCCCTCGTTGGACAAGCCCTGACACATGGTGGATTATTACACTGATTGCACAATACAGGGATAAACTCCCTTTTTTGGCCTATAGCTTCTGGAACTATCCTTTGTAGTATGGTAGTCCTGTATCCATAAGATGGCACCTTATTTGTTGCTACACAGGCATCCATGCACATATGACAATTCACACACAAGTGCTGCCTCATAACCATTGCATAATGGGGTTTGTAAGGATAGCCTTTTTTTAGATCCTCTTTTGATGCAAATACCTTGTCTATACTTGAGACAACAGATAGCAAGGAACCACCTGCAAAAACACCAGTGATTACGAGCCCTATCCTGAGAAACTCCCTTCTCTGCAATGAAGAAACATTGTCTAATCCCTCTGAAACCTGATCACCAATCTTTGAATCTTTCATTTTTTACAATCTCCCAGGGTATCTATTAGTGTATCTCACTCTTATGCCCTCTAAAGATCTTTTCACCTAATAAAAACAACAAGGCTGTCATAGAGATACCACCCATTGAGATCAGTATCTCATGGATGGTCGGTGTATACTCGAGCAATCCCTTGTATTGGGTTACATCTAATTCATGAAAAGATGGAACAACCTGTCCAATTATCACAAGGTCGTATCTCATAAAATAAATAGATACCACCATTAACAATGATGCAACAAACATCAGATTAAGATTACGGAACTTGGAAATAAAAAATATAGCAAATGGAATAATCAAGCCTAACAACATCTCAAGCATCCAGAAATTGAAGGCATATGGTCCAAATAATAGTGCCTTGATGGTCTCTACCTTGCCTTCTCCGCCGACTAAACCTGTTAGCAATTTCCATGTGGTAAAAAAGGCAATTACTGCAATCATTAGGGCACAGAGTTTGCCCACCGTCTGAAGGGCGTTATGCATTGGGGCGCCTATGGTCTCTTTATTTATCCTGTAAGCAAGCCAACTAAAAAAGAGTATGGTTGCGCAACCAGACATCATGGCCGATGCAATAAAGTATATTGGCAGATATGGACCATACCAATACTCCCTACCATGAAGCATAGCAAATATAGCCCCCAGATTACTGTGTGCAGCAATACCTGAAATCAGACCAAGTAATCCTGCAAGGGAAGCCAATTTGTGATTGTTTTTATTTATAAACAAAAACTCAGCTGCCATAAAAACAAGATAAGCACCATAAAGCGTCCCCATCCACCAGATATTGGATGTGAGATTTGGGGATATTACATTATATATTGCCATCCTAAAAGGGTTTTCTATCTCAAAGAAGATTACCGCAAAACCTGACAGTATCGTGACAATTGAGAGGAATACCGCTCGCTTTGCGATTGGCATCAACTCCTTTACCCCAAATACATGTCCTATAGACGATATTATGCACAATCCTGTTGAGGTCACCACAAAGAATATATATGTGGATATGAGCAATCCCCAAGAGACCTCCCTTGAGGTTCCATAGACATTCATGTAACCAACCTTCATCCCGTGAAATCCAAAAATTACAGATATTAGTAACACAACAGAAAAGAATCCAACTAATAGATAATACCCTTTTGAACAAGACAAAAGACTTTTAAAAGACACTGCTGGTTCGGCTTCTTCTGGTTCTGTAACGGTGTTATTTTGATTTTGTTCGTCTTTTTTGCTGTTTTCCATAATCATTGCCATCCTCATCCATAATGTTCATTTACTGCTAAACAATGGTTAACAAATATTAAATAAAAGTTAAAAAAAATTTCAATAAAAAAATCTTAGACAAATACAGAAAACTATAACCACCATGATTATCCGCAAAAATCCAACAAAATTCAGCATAGATTGATTTATTAAAGTGTGCATGTCCACTGTGAGGTTTTAGTTTGATTTACCTCAGCGTATCTTAATATAATACATGAAATTTATCTGAAGGGGGTTATGATGAAAAGGCATTTTTTTATTTTGATTATATCAATTTTTTTAGTCTGGGAATTGGTTGGTTGTGCTCCCAAAACAACACCGCCACCGCCATCACAGCCTGAAACACCTCAAACAGACACAAAAACACCCACAGAAAGACCATCAACTCCTGATAGAGATAAAACACCCAGAGAGACCATCACAGAGAGAGAGATGCAGACAGCAAAAAGGGATGATATTAAGTCAATTGTAAAAGAACTACAAAGCAAGATTAAAGACATATACTTTGATTTTGACAGATATGATATCAGAGACGATGCAAAACCAATTCTGAGACAGGTGGCAGATGCGCTCATTTCGAATAAAAAGATAAAAGTGGTAATCGAGGGACATTGTGATGAGAGGGGGACAAGGGAATACAACCTTGGGCTTGGAGAAAAAAGGGCAAACGCTGCGAAGCAATATCTCATCTCGCTCGGGTTGCCTTCAAGCAGGGTGGAAACGGTTAGCTATGGGAAGGAAAAGCCACAATGTCAAGATAAGACAGAGGAATGTTGGGCAAAAAATAGACGTGCCCACTTTGTCTTTATAGAGGAAATCCAATGAAGACATATACCCTATGGAATCTTTGCCTTTTATTAGTCTCTCTCTTCATCATCGTTGGATGTGCAAGCACTTCTGATATTGATAGTCTCAAAAATACAGTTGCACACCTTCAAATAGAATCAATAGCTCAAAAAAAGGAGATAGAGGCACTTAAAGAACAATCAAAGGAGATTGGAAGGTTAAGAGACAGATTTGAGAGCGTTTATGCCCTTAGAGAAAGTCAGACAAACCTCCTCACCCAGACATCAGATTTTTCAAAAGAATTGCAGAATATGAAGGGCAGGTTTGACGAATACAGACATCAAATGGAAAAGATTATAAAGGATATGCACACCGAGCGTGAGGTTCAGAATGCAAAGATAACTGCAATAGAAAGGGAACTTCGGGAGATTAAGACAAAACCACCTGCGGAAAAACCTGCTGACAGTGATAAACAAAAGGATACAGAAAAGGAAACGGCACAACAAGATGATCAGAGGCTTTATGATGATGCCCAGATTGACTTTAAAGAAAAAAAATATGCATCAGCACGACAGAAATTCGAAAAGTTTATCAAGGAAAATCCCGATCATAAACTCGTCTCTAATTCACACTTCTGGATAGCAGAGACATTCTATAATGAAAAGAAGTATGAGGATGCCATACTTGCCTATGAGACGTTCATAAAGAAATATCCTAAACACGACAAGATTCGTTCAGCAATGCTGAAACAAGGCTATGCCTTTGTGGATTTAGGCGATAAAAAGACAGGCAAAATAATACTTGAAAGACTTATTGAGAAATATCCAAGAACCCAAGAGGCAGATCTTGCAGAGAAGAAGATTGCAGAGATGTTATCTCAAAACAAGAAACAGACAAAATCAAAACAGGTCCAGAAAAAGAGACAGTAATTAATATAAAGTCATAAAATTTATACAAACAGCCGGTCTTTGGAGATACATCAGCATGACCTTCATGGCAAACCCCTAAAAAAGCATCATCCATTTTTATAAAGGGCAAATTTTAATACTTTTTGGGACGATGATCTATAATGCAAAAATTTGTAGATAAATTTCACAGGACGATCGATTACTTAAGAATATCCATCACTGATAAGTGTAATCTAAGGTGTATCTATTGCATGCCTGAAGAGGGCATAAAACTATACAACCACGAAGAGATACTCTCCTACGAAGAGATTACACGAATAGTCAAGGTTGCAGTAGGTTTAGGGGTAAAAAAGATAAGGATTACTGGAGGAGAACCACTCGTAAAGAAAGACCTGTCTTTTTTGATCTCCAGCCTAAATAGTATAGTGGGTGTTGTTGATATAAGCATGACCACAAATGGCACCTTACTGAAGAGATTTGCAAAGGAACTCTTTGATGCAGGACTGAAGAGGGTAAATGTCAGTCTCGATACATTTAAACCAGATAGATACAAACAGATAACAAGGGGAGGTAATATTGATGATGTATTTGCTGGCATTGATGAGGCTGAAAAAGTAGGGCTTAGACCAATCAAGATAAACATGGTCCCTATCAGAGGCATTAATGATGATGAGATAGAGTCTTTTGCAAGATTAACTATGCACAAAGACTGGCAGGTAAGGTTTATAGAGTTTATGCCTTTTGGCTCAAGGGATGTTTGGACTCCAGAGAGATACATCTCTACTGACGAGATCAAACAAAGGATATCAGATATAGCGCCTATTAAACCGCTCAAACTTCGCAGCTCAGGACCTGCGAGGTATTACAAATTTGATGATGCAAATGGGGTGATAGGGCGTCT
>JBDNDH010000055.1:0-7418 GCA_046719235.1 Thermodesulfovibrionales bacterium | reverse complement strand
ATTGCCGCCTTAAATGGGTTAAAAGAATCCATCAATAATTTCTTTGATACCGTCTTGGTGATGGAAAAAGATGAAGATATAAGGCAAAATAGACTCTCACTTGTAAAAGCGATTAATGATACCATCCTGAAGATTGCTGATTTTTCCAAACTTAAATAGCAGACCCCACTACCCTTATCTCAAGATCAAGCACAATACCAAACTCCCTAAATACCCTCTCCCTGACCTTGTCTATTAGTCTCAAATAATCTGCCGCGGTGCCACCGCCTCGATTTATAAAAAAGTTTGCATGTCTTTGACTCACAAATATTGCACCCTCAGACATACCCTTACATCCAGCATCGTCTATGAGCTTGCCGGCAAAATATCCTATTGGGTTTTTAAATACACAGCCAAGGGATAACTCTTTGACAGGTTGACTTTGCCATTTTTTATGCAGATACTCCTTTGTTTTTTCTTTGACTACCTCTTTGTCTGTTGGTGACAATTTTAAGATTGCTCTCGTGATTATACAGCCGTTTGGTAAACCTGAAGACCTATATGAAAAACCCATATCTTCCTTACCCATACGATGTATCTGTCCCTCTGAATCTATTATCTCTACACTACTCAACACATCCCCTACTGATACCCCAAAAGCCCCGGCATTTCCAATAATCGCCCCTCCCATACTGCCTGGAATACCAGCAAGATTTTCAATGCCAGTCAAGCCGAGCCTTTGTGCGAAGAATACAACCCTTGAAAGCCCTTCTCCACCATATATCAAAAGGGTATTTTCATCATTATTAAGATAAACCCCCTTTATAGCCCTCAAAGATAAGATCACACCCCTAAACCCGTCATCACTGAATAATGTGTTGGACCCCCCACCGACTATGTGATAGGGTAATTGATGCTCATTCAAAAACCTGATTAATGCTGATACCTCTGTTGGTTTTGGCGTTACAACACAATCTGCTACGCCACCTATCTTAACATATGAAAGTGAACTGAGAGGCACATCTGCTATAAATCTAATCCCTGAATTATCAAGGAATCTGAAAAGATCTGAATAGTATCTGTTTGATGACCCCATGAGGTTATGATACTTTAAAAAACTGGGTTGATGAGTGATTTTTGACATACATTTATGTTATTTTAGCATATTATGCAGTCATTAAAAGACAAACGACTACAACTAGGCAAAGAGATCAAGGACGTTGCGGCAGTTACAAGGATAAAGCAATCTTACCTCAAGGCTATTGAAGAAGAGGATTTTGCCAGTTTACCAGCACCAGTATATTCAAAGGCATATATCAAACAATATGCCGATTTTTTGAATATAAACCCAGAGGTAACCCTTCAAAAATACGAAGAATACCTATCAAATGTCTCCAAAAAAAACCAACCAGACCTGCCACAATCAGAAATACCCATAACATCTCAAGAGGAATCAGCAAAAGAGAAAAGACCTATCAATTATAAACCCATACTAAAGATAGCCATGATTATACTAATAGTCCTCATATCCCTATCTTTTTTACTATGGTCACAGTCAAAACAGTCAGACATAAAAGAGATCGCCCAATATAGCCCACCCCAAATCACGTCAAAAGAGACAGAAAATCCCACAAACACCGATACAAAAGACTCGCAGCAGTCAACAGAAACACCAAATCTGCCTACAAAGCAGGAGGATACCCCTCCTATGATTGAGACAAAACAAGATAAGCCCAGACACATCCTATCCCTCATGGCAACAGAAAAGGTCTGGATACAGATTACCATCGATGATAAGGAAAAAAAGGAGATAACACTCAGTGCCGGTGACACCGTGTCTTATAATGCCACAACATCTTTTAAACTACTCATAGGCAACGCAGGTGGTGTAAAACTCAACTTTAATGGCAAGCAAATTGATAAATTGGGCGAGAGCGGTTCAGTCATAAGGCTCAGACTTCCTGATGAAGATAGGCGAACTTAGTGAGTATTTCACCCTTAAATTCTTAATCTTCTTTATTCTTCAATTCACATTCGTTATCGTTATCGTATTTTACAAGACGCATCAAGATATGGCTGAGGAGTGTCTAAAATGCCATTCAGATCCACAAAAAATGACATCCCTTGGCTACCCACACCTATATGTAACAAAAGAAGATGTTGAAAGACAATCTGGGCATAAAAACATCAGGTGTCAGGATTGTCATCTGGGTAACGCATCCGAAAAAGACAAGGATAAGGCACATCAGGGTATCTTATCAGCCTTCTATGTAAATTTAGATGGCACCATCACAAAAAGAAGCGAGATTAAAATACCCCTTATACCTACTGGAGATGATGAGATAAGGGATATGTTACCAGCCACTCACGACAATATCAGAAACATCCTATGGCACGATAGAGATAAAGTTAGTTTTAATTACTCCCCTGATATAGTAAAGAAAACATGCGGTAAATCTGGTTGTCACCCAGAAGAATTTAGGCAATTCAACTCTACTATTATGGGGACAAACCTTCGTCAAAGAACCATGAAAACATGGCTTAAACCCTATGGCCCTCACAATTGCGGTCCATCCTTTGCAGACCTTCAGCCATCAGATATCATTAAAGATACAGGTTTTGACTTCAAAAATACAGTAGAGATACAAAAGGAGATAAACAAACCATTTAGTCATTCACAAGCCATAGATAAACAGAGGTTTTGCAATGTGTGTCATGCAGGATGTCTTGATTGTCATTACGAACCATCACAAAAAAAAGGCTTTCATCATATAAGTGCAAGACCCTCTTCTAAATCCTGTGGAGGCTATGGTAGGGGCACAAGTATATGTCATCCAGGGGCAATGCAGAGCAGGCGAGGCGAGACCTTTATAGGTGGTGATTACTCAATACCAACAGGTATGATATCTGATACACACTACCTAAATGGGATTCAATGCATCGATTGCCATCACACAGGTAAAAGGGGTATGGGAGACATGGTCAGAAAGGCAGGTTGTCAAGACTGCCATGTGCATATTGAAGAGGCACATTCAAAGAGTATCCACAAAAATCTGGATTGTGCGTCTTGTCATGTCCCTGAATTGAGAGGCTATCAGGTCGTCATCTGGGGACCTGGTATGGTTGCAAACAGAGAAAACCCCTTTAAAAAATACTCTTTGTATTACGGGATTCAGAAACCACCCATAATAATGAAAGATAAAAATGGGACATGGATGCCCATTAAGGTTATGCCCCATAGTCTCGGGAACTTCAGTCTTGATGTTAAACCCTCAGAAACCATCATGTATAGATGGCAAAATAATGAAACACGAGATGCATACTATATAGTTGGGACATTAAATGCCAAAGAAAATAACAAACACCTACTTTGGGTGGAATTCCAACAGGCATCACACCCATATACAAAGGCAAGGACATGTGATAGTTGCCACAAAGGCAACCAACAAGTTTCGCTATCAAGATGGCAATATATGGATTATCAGGGGGCAGAAAAACCTTTTGATGGTGGATATAGGATAGTAGGCAATGAGAATGGTTTAAGGATCACAGATATGGAACACTATTCGGAGATAAAGGTATCAGATGGATACAAATTAGAAGACTTTGCATCTTGGATATTTTTTAAAGATAAATGGTATGTACCTGGTGATTTTTCTATCAAAACTGATGATAAGAAATACAAGCAATATCTGATCTTGCACCAAAATATAACAACCATTCTAAATCAGATTGAAAAGCCTATTCAAAAATCTGACAAAAAAAACCAAAAAAGATTCAAGATTGTAAGACAATCAGCAATGCATAATCTCGACACTGCAATGGATATCATAAAAGATTTCAGAAAAGGCCTGAATACCCAGGCTGATAAAAAAGATTAGTAAAGTAGATACATCGGCAGTCTCAGTTAAGAAAGAGACTGCCTTTTTGAGGATGTTATTGTGGAGGTATCTCTACGTAACTACCACCAAAGTATGTATATATGAGTTTACCCTCATCAACAAGGTCTTTCAGTGCATCCTTTACTTCATCCCTGCTACAGCCGCATTCGGTAGATATCTGTTTTTGGATATCACTGGATTTTAGTTTCTTCTTCCCCATTGATTTTTCAACCAATTCATAAATTTTTTTCTTGATCTCTTCCTTTTCCATCTTTTATACACCCCTTTCAAAATTAACGGGGTAGCATTATAATGCCACCCCGTTATTGATTTATACTACCATTTAAATGTTGCTGCAGTCCTGAAGGTTTCCCTTGCGATCACAAAGTCATCGATATGCTGGAAGGTAAATGGTAAACCAGTGACCTTAAAGAACCTTTCCCAACCAATCCTCTCTATCCACTCTCCTACCCTTTCATGCTTTTTTGCACCTGATATATATGCGTTGAATATCTTCTTGGTTGCCTCAACGACCTCAGGCCACTTAGGAGGATTATTTGGAATAAATGGCACGGCTAACTTTGAAAACTTTGGAGGGGTCCTTAGGTTGCCTACCTTACCACCCACCACTATAGCAACACCATCGTTTTCTGGGTCTGCTATTGGAAGTGCTGGGCAAACGGAATAGCAGTTTCCGCAATACATACACTTTGCCTCATTAATCTTCAAACTCTTCTTTGCGGGGTCTGGGCTGATTGCGTTTGTTGGGCAACATGCTACGGTTGAAGGGACCTCACAAAGATTTTTGATGTTTTCATGGTCGATTCTTGGGACCTTTCTATGAATACCCACATATGCAATATCTGAACAGTGAACAGCACCACACATGTTTGTACAGCAGGCAACAGCAAACCTTACCTTGTTTGGTGTCTCTTTTGTGGTGAAGTAGTCAGCAAATTCATCAAGTATGACCTTTACAAGTGCAGATGCATCCACTGCGGCACTATGGCAGTGAATCCAGCCTTGTGTATGAACAATGTTGCTAACCCTTGAGCCAATACCCCCAATCATGTATTTCTTTGCCTTCAACTCATCAAGCAAAGGCTGAAGATTCTTCTCATCTGAAACTAAAAACTCAATGTTATTACGAGTAGTAAACCTTAGGTAACCACCGCAATACTTTTCTGCTATATCAGATATCTCCCTTATGGTATCTGTGCTAAGTAACCTTGGAGATGCGACCCTCACGCTCCAAATCTTATCTCCACTGTTGGAAACATGCATCATGACACCAGGATTTATTATCTCATGATACTTCCAGTCCCCATAATTCTTTTGTATTACAGGTGGAAGATAATCCTTATAGTGTGGTGGTCCAATATCCGTTCTTCTTTGTGGTAATGCCATAACTATCCTCCTTTATCTATATTTTATAAGGTTTTTGTAAGTCTTCTTCTGTCCAGAAATAGAATGGGTCTCTTCTCGGTTCCTTTACCTGCTGTGGAATCGGATCTACACCAATGTATTCCAGGAACTCTCTCATCCCTTTTCTAATGATGAGTTCGCCAAGTCTCTCTCTGTTTTTACCATGCTCATCCCACCATTCCCACATCTTACGAACCAGATCAAAGAACTCTGTATATGGGGGTTCAAGTTTCATAAAAGGAACGATGACCCAAGATAAAGTAGCGCCTATAACGAATGGAGCCTTACTACCTATAAGTATGGTTGCTCCCTTCTCTCCTGTAGGCTTCAAGGCCTTTGTCATTCTGGTTATGCAATGCATACACCTAACACAGTCGTCATCATTTATCTTGAGTGTCTTGCCATCATAACTTATGCACTTGCCAGGGCATAGGTTTACAATCTCTTCTGTTATATTCATCCCCTTGCTTGCATAATTTGCTACCTCATCTTGATTTATCTCTATCTTACCCTTCCAAGTCCCTATTATTGAACAGTCTGCCCTTGCTATAGCTGCATTACAGTCAACAGCACAACCCACTGTTTTGAATTTAAATTTGTATGGGAAGGCAGGTCTATGCATCTCATCCTGAAACTCTTGGGTGATTGCATATGTGATTGCTAAGGTATCAATATTTGACCATTCACACCTTGCTGGACCTACACAGCAGCTCGGTGTTCTCATTGCTGAACCTGAACCTCCTAAATCCCATCCCCTTGATGAAAATTCTGCAAAGACTGGTTCAAGGGCATCTGTCTTTGTCCCTAACAATATCATATCGCCTGTCGAACCGTGGAAATTTGTAAGACCGCTTCCATACTTGTCCCAAATGTCACATGCCTCTTTCAAGAATGAAGCCTTGTAGAATAACCCAGCGATGGAGTTGATTCTGACGGTATGGAAGTGGGCAACACCTGGGAACTCATCTGGGAGGTCTGAATACCTACCAATAACTCCGCCCCCGTAACCACGGACACCCACGATACCACCGTGTTTCCAGTGTGTTCTTTTGTCTCTAAAGCATCTCTCAAGCTGACCTAAGGCATCAGCAGCCATGTCATTCTTCGCGGCTGCCTTTTTCATCTCCGTGACAAAACTTGGAAACGGTCCTTTCTCAAGTTCGTCAAGTAAGGGAGTGTCGTACTTCTTTGGCATAGATTTCCTCCTTTTATTTGGTTTTATGAAACATGAAGTTTTGTTGCTTTTTGTAACAAGGCACTAAAGCCTAAAACACCAATGTATAAGAGGTCAAATAAATTTATTTTATTGTCATATTAATAAAAATATAACTTGACCCGTTTCCAATTACAGACATAAAATTATAGTCTTACCATGAGGATAAAACAGATTGACCTAATCGGATTTAAGTCCTTTGCCGAAAAGGCAACATTTCCACTTCACAACGGCATTACATGCATCGTAGGACCTAATGGATGCGGTAAAAGCAACATTGTAGATGCATTCAGATGGGTCCTCGGAGAGCAGAGCGTGAAGACACTGAGGGGCGATAAGATGGAAGAGGTGATATTTCAGGGCTCTGCCACAAAAAAACCCAAGGCAATGGCAGAGGTATCTCTGGAGATACTGCTTTATCCTTCCAATGAACCCCATACAAATGGTGATGAAAGAGAACCAGACAAGATTATAATCACAAGGAGGTTATACCGCTCGGGTGAGAGCGAGTATCTTTTGAATAAAAAAATATGCAGACTCAAGGATATAAGAGATATTCTCCTTGATACAGGTCTTGACGTCAGGAGTTATTCAATCTTGGATCAGCAGAGGATTGCTGATATATTACTCTCAAAACCACAAGATCGACGCTTCCTCATAGAAGAGATTGCAGGGGTGATGAAATATAAGGTAAGAAAGGCAGAGGCAGAATCCAAACTTCAATCCTCTAAGGAAAACCTCATCAGGATTACTGACCTACTCATTGAGAGAAAGAAGCAGGTTACAAGCCTTGAGAGACAGGCAAAAAAGGCAGAAAAATACAAAAGTCTGTCGAGGCAAATTCTGGAACTTGACACAAGGATAAGTAAAATCTCCTATCTCAAGATAGAAGAGGAATTATCAACATTAGAGAGCTTTTT
>JBDNDH010000054.1:0-7439 GCA_046719235.1 Thermodesulfovibrionales bacterium | reverse complement strand
CAAGTAATCAGGGATTTCAAAGTTGACCGAGAACTTGCCGAGAAAGCCGAGCATGGGGATGCCTTTAAGTTTAGTCTGGACTTCCTTCATACTACTGATGTTTGCCTTAATCGGTTCAGGCACTGTGTAGCCGAGACTCTTGGACACAGATATGATGTTTCCAATGAGAGTCTTTTCAAGAAGCTCTTTCTTTTTTGCCCATGTGCCGAGCTTTTGGTATTGCTCATAGTTCTTTTCATTCAACGCAAGCCAGGGGGTGAGGAAGGAGTAAGTCTGCGTCTGCTGTTCTGATATTATTGAAAAAGAGACAGTATAACTTTCTAATCCTTTACTTAAAATCTCATGCCATATGCCACCCAGATTTATTTCTTTTAAATCATAAAATTTCTTTTTAATAATATCTAAACCTTCATTAAATCCTATTAATACGCATGATCTATTAATAATTTTATATTGGACACGAGGATAGCGATATATTAAACTGCCATTCTTCTCATGTTGATGGACATAAGGGTTATCCCAAAATAGGTTGCCAAGATAGCCCCTTATTTTTTCTGCATCGCTTTTGGTTAAATCGGACTCAACCATAAGATTAAGCTTTAATATATTTATTTCCATTTTTTCACCAGATAACCACAGACTTTGTGTCTTTAGTAATAAATCCAGTCTCACTATCATAATAATCATCAATAATGGATTGTTTAACATAGCCCATTTCACCAATGATATGAGGCATATTTTTAGTATTCTTAGGAATTGATATCACATACTGATAAAATTCTGCTTTCATAGCATCAAAAGTCTTCTTCCTTAAAAACAAATCGTCTATACTTCTTAAATCCATAAATTTTTTCCAAACTTTACCCGCATCCTCGTTTACTTCTATAAAAATATCAATCTTTTGATAGTCTTCTTCTATAAGCTGAAAATCCGATATAGATACAGTATCATCCTCACTGTCATATCTTAGTTTTGTTATCGCTTCCATTAGATTTCTTGACACATCCTGTGTTTTCTTTTCTTTTGTCTCTCTGTAATAATGATCTATCAGATTCAAAAATTCACCCTCTTTTATTGCATCTTTTGTTGAAAGAATCGTGTCGGTTATATCAAGCAAAACAGCATCATAGATATACGAAGCATATTTTCTCCCATTTTCATTTGCCAGCTTCACAATATAAGTTTCACCTTTACTGTTACCATTTCTATTACATCTTCCTGATGCCTGATTAATAGAATCCATCGGAGCCATATCCCTAACAACAACATCAAAATCTATATCTACCCCTGCCTCAACAACTTGTGTTGTCACAACAACCTTATATTTTTTCTCTTTTATCTCTCTAATCCTTTTTAGGCGTTCTTTTGGTATTAAATGGGTCGAAAGATAAGTAATTGTAATCCCCTTATTTTTCACTAAATAGTAGAAATCCTTTGCAGATGTTATGGTGTTAAAAATGAATAAATATGTCTTTTCATCGGTTAAGTCAAAATAGCCACTGAGCTCATTTATTGTCATCGTGCTATTCAGCAAAGGCTTTACAGTAACTCTATCTAATTCTGTGAAATAATTATCTTTGTTTATTAGGCCGGTGGTTTCATCTCTCTCAAATATCAAAGGCTCTGTTGCTGTTACAAATACTATGTATGCATTCAGCATCTCAGAGAGATTCATTAAGACATTCCTCAAAAGTAACCAATACTTAACAGGTATTGATTGAACTTCATCGAGAATGATAATTGAGTTAGATAGTCTATGAAATTTCCTGATGCTTCTATTTTTGTTTGAAATCAGGGTATGAAAAAGTTGGACAAAAGTGGTCACTATTATTTCAGAATTCCAGCCTTCAATAAGAATTTTTGCCTCATCAGATTCAAATTCGACATCCTCCTTTTTGTAAAATACCTCTGAGAGATGGTGATGCTTCAAGAGAATGCTCGTATCAGGTTCAATATTATTTGTCTTTATGACTGATTCAAATACTTCTGAATTCTGATCAATTATGCTCAGGAAAGGCAGGGTATATACAATTCTTGGTGCTACATCATTTTCCGATTTCATGACTTCTTTTAGTTTCAGTGCAAAGTAAAGAGATGTTAAAGTCTTGCCAAGTCCTGTTGGAAGGTTTAAAGAATAGATTTTTTTATTCAAATCAATGTCAGAATTCAATGTCTCTTGATAAGCCCTTTCCCTCAAAATATTTACAGGAGATTCAGGGAAAATAGTCTGTTCTTTAAAGTTACGCACCCACTCAGTACTGTAAAATTCTTTTCTATTAAATACACTCTTATCCTTCACAACCACTTCGCTTTTGTCAGCATCAAGTAAAATTGAATAAATGAGATTAATGGTAATGTAATTAGAAATAGAGTTATTTATATTTCTGAGATTTTTTTTAATTTGCCTTGACTCATTGGCAAAATCATTAATCCACTGCGATATAATCTGTTTGTTTAACAATAAAGGCAACCCCGCACTGTGAAGTCTGCTACAGAGAACAGAAAAGCCTTCATCCGCTATACTTTTCAGCTGTTTATGCAATAATTCTGCATCTCTGTCATCAAATAACACGTCATCTCTAACATCTCTTAAATTTCCATGATGTCTCCTTATGGCAAGAAAAGCAAATACCGGACAAATCTCATCAGATAGAAACAATTCCTTAGTTAAATAATAAGCGCAAACTGATGAAAAGAGGCTGTGCCATGTCTCTTTATTTTTCTTGATCCGTTCTTTTTCTTTATCGGTGGCATTCAGGTAGTCTTGAAAATATCTGGTTGCTTTCCCAATGTCATGGGTAAGGGCGATAACTTTGCATATGCTATTTAGTTTTTCTTTTATTCCAGAAGGTTTCTCGGAAAGGAATAAATCAGAAAGCTCAGCAACACCTATCAGATGGTCTTCAAGCAGTATTCCGGGATGTGAATAAAGATTAGAAGAAAGTAATGTTTTCACCATTTTCAAGTCTGTAATAATTCTTTACCTTCGCCTTTATAGTTTTTCCGTCAGGCTCAAATATAACATCATTATATCTTTTAACGACTCTATCCTGATTCATGACAATAGGCATTTTTTCCCTAAAATATTTCTTGCCCGGCTCAATCTCAAGCCCGTCTTGAATCAGATTGTCCATCATAACAATAGTAAATAATTCTGACGCTTCGCCGTTGACTATCATCTCAGCATCATAAACTCCAACATATTTGAAATCCGCCAGCAGTTCGCTCAAGCCGAGTGAGACTGTATAAACTGACCAATGATTTTCAATGCCTTCAGAGAGTTTATTAAAGACTTTTTCATCCTCATGGCTTATATAAATTCTGAAACAAGGGTCTTTAAGAAATTCCGTCCTTATCTGTGTGCGATGTGCAAGATTTTTATCACTCATTGGGAGTCTTAAATTTGTTCCCTTTGTCTCCAAAAGATTAAGCCCCATTCTTATCTTCTTTACAGGGCTTAGTATTTGCAAAGCAATTTTACATTTTTCAGTTCCAAATACTTTTAGATATTCGTTCGAGTTTTTATCTGTACCATATATAGCTCCTAAGACACCAGCAATTGTTGGTGGTGGAGGAAATGAAAAAGTAAGAGGTGATGTAGTAGTATAAAACTTACGAAAATGCCCGTAGTCTCCCCATATATCAAAGACTAAGACTTTCATAGTATCCCTTCACTCAAAAAGTAAGCTCTTCAATGGTAAAAGCACTTAACGCTGATCTTAAAACAACATCTGTGCCATCTTTTATAAAAGTAACCCTATCGTCAACCTTTAGCCGTATCTTTTCAATTTTGTCCTTATAGGAGTTCAGTATTTCCACAAGTTTTGTGATGTCAATTTTGCCCTCTGAAATATCACGGATAGATTCAGGATTTTTGTCGGTCTTCAATGATATACGTTTGTCTAACTCTCCTATGTAGAAATTTTCTCCCTTATAAATTACTTGCATAAGTAACCTTGGCATTTGTCCGAATTTCGAGCCTGAAATTAGATTCTTAGTGCCATTCCAGATGCCCTCAAGCATTAAGGAAATATCTTCTTCTTTCAATTTTATTCCTTGATTCGCCGCTGCATTTTCATTAACAATGCCGTAAAAAGCTATAAGGGAATATGGCAGGATATACCTTTCGGTAAATGTGCCCTGCCTCCGTTCCGCTGCTGATGGCATAACTGTAGTCCCTTTTATGTAAGTAAGGTCAACCTTATGTAGCGACCTGCCGTATTTGAATTGAACCGGTCCTGTTAATGCCATTGTTTGATCCTCAACTGCTGTAGTGGCGCCAAACAATCTTATATCAATACAATTTTCTATCACCTCTACTGGATTATTCTTAAAATCTTTTAACCTATCTTCTTTTGTTTTTAGCGTACCTTTTTCATCTCGTATCTCACAAATAAAAATATCTTTCCCTTTATACTCATGCAGATAATCTCTGATAGTCCTCTTTAACCTAACATCTGTAACAATATTCACTCCAGTTTCCTCATCAATCCTCGGCTTGTTTTCATCTACAGGATCTCCATTTGGGTTAGCATCTGTTACATCATAAAGAAATAAAATCTCTGAACGGTTTTTCACTAATTCCGACATCGTTTATTCCTCCTTTTTAATTTCTGAATAAGCAATATCTGCAACTTTATCTGCTAAATTCATTCCGCAGGCGAAATAAAAGTTTATTTCATCAACGGACATCTTCCAGCCCTCTCCAGCCTCAAGGAGATACGTTGATGCTTCGGAGGCGATCAGCCTTTTACCCTTGTCAAAGGAATCGTACTCCTCAAGTTTATTCTGCACTTGTGGTAAAAGCGCCTTAATATCCTTTTCATCCATTTTTAACCCTTTAAGTGCTTTTATAAAGGGTTTGGCATTTCTCTCAGCCCACTGTTTATTGAGGAGTAATTGAGTTAATACTCCTAACAAAAAAATACCTCGTTTGGCAGGATTAGCGAATGATTTTCCATAAGGGGCAAAAATACTGCTAAATATACCTTCCTCCATATCCTCTACCTCCTCAAATGATATTAAACCGAGATTTTCAAAAAATACTGTATTCATTAAGGCATCTTTTACCCTGAGAGTAAAATAGCCATCATTGATAAACTCTTTTCTAATGACTGTCATATAAAACTTCAACAAGAATGAAAAATCAACTCTCGTTCCTTTGAAGACACAGTCAACTATCTCAAGGAAGTATTTATTTAGGTCACTTGCTTTCTTGTTCTCATCGGATTTAGAAAAAAATGTCCTTACCTTGCCAAAATTAAATTCCTCATTAAACTGTTTATCAACATAGTCTTTAGCGCCAAAGATTTTTCTAATCCTTGAAGGAAAAACATCTTCAATCATCAACAAAATCCTTTCAGCACTCTGTTCCTTTCTTAGGAAAAGAAAATTAAAAGTAAGAACATCTTTTTTTTCTGAAAGATATTCAAGTATTTCGTTTTCATCATTCGTAATTCTCTTTTTTATTCGTTCCTTTAGACCAATAGTTTTAGTGGAATCTGACATAATGCTAATAATTTCCCCCAAGATATCTTTACTGCCTATAAGCAATCTGGGTATCAAATAGTAATTTAATCCATAAAATCTGAAATTGAGTTGAGTATCAAGAAATTTTTTCCCGTTTTCTAATAAAGTGTTACATTCAGCACATACAGGATAGTTTTTCCACGCAATACTTTCTTTAAACCCGCCAGTAATAAATCCTGGTTTGTCAATAGTATAGAATTTAAAGACATCTGTCTTGCCTGATACTTGTTTGTCAGGTAATCCACAAATAGAGCATACACCTGAACCTGCCGACCTCTTTAATTTGTCTTCAGATGAACGCATAAGGCAATCTCTCAAAATCCCATATTCACCCAAATATTTTTTATCCAGTTTGAGAGAAAGGAATCTTCCTTCACCTTTTTTCTTGGGTAAATCTTTTATTTTTTTTTCTAACTCAGAAGTAATAATCTCCCTATTTTTGCTGAGGGATTCAAAGGCACGGTTTATCAAAGAGTCTTCTGTTTGATTGCATTGTTCCAACCATCTCTTTATTTTTTCATAGGTTGTTTCTCCTTCTTTTTTATTGTCACCTTTCTTTGGTTTCGTGATAGGACAGAATGGAGCAGATACATTACCTCTTGATGCTCCTGCTTTATATAAATAGTGGTGGCTTTTATGTTTTACTAAGTCAAAGTCTTCTATTTCTATCCCTGTATATTTTGAATTGACAGTATCAAGATTGATAAACAAAATCTTACCGCTTACTTGTTCTTCAACTGCTACCAATTCCCCAATCTCTTTTATCGCAGAAAGCATTTATTACCTCCCCTATAGCCTTCACTCTGGTCTGTTCCTATACATATTCCCAAAAAAGCCACGTATTGCCTTTCCATCGCTCCTCTGCAATGGTATCTCGCATGTTATCCATATCTCCGTCTTTTCAATATTCATCAATAGTATCCCTGCTGGTGCAGCATTTTTGATTACTAAAATACATATCTCTTACTGATGTAGTTTATCACATATTGCCTTTGTAGAAGAAAAAATTTAAATTAAATCAACTAAATGTAACCTCAATAGCACTGGTAAAATAGGCATATGGAGAAAAGCCCTATGTAAGGTTATAATATCCAGTAATGTCTTGGCTTAAAATTTCAATTATAATAATAACATCTGCGCTCATTGGCAGTTTTGGCGGTTTTGTTTACTGGACCCTTTCTGATCTGCCAGAGATAAAGAGTCTTGAATCCTACCGTCCTATTGAATCTTCTATCGTATTTTCATCCGACGGGAAAGTCCTTGCAGAATTTTATCTTCAGAGAAGGAAGTTTGTTCCACATTACCAGATACCAGACAAGGTAAAAAAGGCATTCATCTCTATTGAAGATCAGAGATTTTATAACCACCCTGGTGTTGATATCAAAGGGATACTAAGGGCTCTATATCGAAATATCAGGGCACAAGGCATCGAAGAAGGCGGTAGCACGATTACTCAACAATTAACAAAGATGCTCTTTCTAAAACCAGAAAAGAGCATCACACGCAAGATAAAAGAGGCGATTCTTGCAATACAGATTGAGAAGAGATATACAAAAGACGAGATACTGGGGATGTATCTAAATCAGGCATATTTTGGCACAAGGGCATATGGCATATATGCTGCAGCTGAAACGTATTTCGGCAAGACACCACATGAATTAACCATACCAGAGATTGCGCTTATTGCGGGCTTACAAAAGGCTCCATCGGTAAACTCACCGTTTAAAAACCCCAACAGGGCAAAGATTAGAAGGAATATCGTCTTGAAAAAGATGTATGAAAATGGCTACATCACAAAGGATGAATACGAATCAGGCTTAGATGCCCCTTTGCCCACAAAACCACACTATAGAAAGTTTGATGCACCATACTTTGTAGAACATCTTAGGCAACAACTTGAGGCAAGATAT
>JBDNDH010000053.1:0-7476 GCA_046719235.1 Thermodesulfovibrionales bacterium | reverse complement strand
TAAGGTAACTGGTAAGCCTATACCGCAGTCTATAGAAGATGAAAGGGGCAGAGCAGTAGATGCAATGGTGGACTCCCACCCATATGTGCATGGTAAAAGGTTTGCCATAGTGGGTGACCCTGATTTAGTGTTGGGCTTGTTGAGTTTTATCATGGAGATGGGCGGTGTACCTGTGCATGTGGTAAGCACTAATGCTGATAAAAAGTTTGAGGAAGAGGCATACGAACTTCTCCAGACGAGCCCTTTTGGGGCTGAGGCGAAGGTTTATGCAGGTAAAGACATGTGGCACCTTAGATCTCTAATGTTTACCGAACCTGTTGACCTTCTCATAGGTAACTCCTATGCTAAGTTCCTATGGCGTGATGTTGGAACGGCTTTAATCAGGATTGGTTTCCCGATCTTTGATAGGCATCACCTCCATAGATATCCAATCATAGGATATCAAGGGGCTATAAACCTTACAAACTGGATTGTAAATACAGTTCTTGATGAACTTGATAGAAAGACTATTAACACAGCGAGTTTTGATGTAATCAGATAGGAACTAAAAAAATGATTGTTAACGAAAGATTATACAAAGATGGATGTGCAGTTGACGACAGACATAAGGTCTGCAGGTCAAGGGGCGGGGAGTCGTGTGCCTTTGACGGTGCAATGATTGTCCTTCAGCCTATTGGTGACTGTGCACACCTTGTGCATGGTCCGATAGCCTGCCTTGGTAACTCGTGGGATAGCAGGGGGACGATTAATAAACATTCAGGGTTATACAGGAAAGGATTAACGACTGCTATGTCCTCTTTGGATATAGTCTATGGTGGAGAGGAAAAGTTATTTAATGCAATAGTTAAAACGGTTGATGACCTAAAACCAAGTGCGGTGTTTGTGTATTCAACATGTGTAAGCGGACTTATTGGTGAGGACATGGAGAGGGTATGTAAGCAGGCACAGGAAAAGACAGGCATAAGGATAATACCTGTAAATTCACCTGGTTTTGTGGGACCTAAAAACCTTGGAAACAGGATGGCAGGTGATTGCCTACTTGAGCATGTTGTAGGGACATCTGAGCCAGAGACAATGACCGATATGCCAACTATCAATATAATCGGAGAATATAATATCGCAGGGGATATCTTTGAGATGGAGGAGATATTCAACAGTTTAGGCATAAGGATACTCTCAAGGATAACTGGAAATGCAAGGTTTAAGGAGATAACCTATGCGCACAGGGCAGATTTGAATGTATTGGTATGTAGTAGGGCATTGATAAATCTTGCCTATGGTATGCAGAAGAGGTATGGGATACCTTTTATAGAGGTGTCCTTCTTTGGCATGACTGAGGTGTCTAAGGCGATATTAAATATAGCAACTTTGCTGCAGGGTATTAAAGGATGTAGTGATTTATTGGAAAGGGCAAGGGAATTTGTTGACCGTAGAGAGAGACAGGTAAGAGAAACCTTGGACAAAAAATATAATCACCTAAGAGGCAAGAAGGCTATTTTATATGGTGGTGGGGTGAAGAGCTGGTCATTTATAAATGCCCTACTTGACTTGGGGATCGAACCTGTGGCTGTGGCTACTAAAAAGGCCACTGTTGAGGATGAGGAAAAAGTAAAGGCGATACTGAATGACGATTCAAAGATTTTTATAGATACATCGCCAAAAAATCTTATGAGGCTTTATAAAGAGAAGTCTGCTGATATGCTGATTGCTGGGAGTAGAAATCTCTACATCGCCGTCAAAGAGGGATATCCCTATGTGGATATCAATCAAGAGAGACATATCCCGTATGCTGGATATGAAGGGCTTATAAACTTTGCACAGCAGATATCTGAGGGGCTGAGATTTTATGGTAGCAAAAGCCCGATCGTTCCAAGACATGGGGTGACTGCTCAATCTGATGTTATGATAGACCCCTTAAGACACTCCCAGTCCATAGGGGCGGTTATGGCACTACATGGTATAGACAGGGCAGTACCAATACTACACGGTGCCCAGGGGTGTACCTTTCTTTCAAAGGTATTGTTAACAAAACACTTTAAAGAGCCTATTACAGTCATTAGCAGTAGATTATTTACAGAGGATGTTGTGATGGGTAGTGAGGAAAGGCTTAAGCAGACGATTAAGGATGTTGTAGAGAGGTCAAACCCTCAGTTGGTTGCAGTTATAAGCACATCGCTTACAGAGGTAAAAGGTGATGATATTGCCATGGTTGTAAAGACGATCAAGAAAGAGATGGATAGTAGATGCAGGTTGGTTTATATACCAACACCTGACTACGAAGGTGGATTACAGGACGGATATACAAATGTGATAACTACAATATTAAAAGAATGCATCAAAAAGGACTCATCACCTTTTAGGGATGTCAGACAGATCAATGTATTGGTGGGGCATCACCTTACACCGGCAGACTTTTGGGAGTTGAGGACTATGTTTGAGATATTTCATCTAAAACCACTGATAATGCCAGACCTATCTTGTCTTGATGGTAGCACAAAGGGTTTTAGTTCACTGCCTACTGGTGGTATAAGTATTGAGGACATTGAAAAGATGTCAGGGTCTCAGGTCACTATTGCAATTGGTGCAAGTATGAGACATCCAGCAAAGATTCTCAAGGATAACTTTGGCATAGACTACATAGAATTTGAAGGGATATCTGGTATAGCAAATACCGACAGGTTCTTAGACACCCTGTCTTTTATAAGTGATTCCAGCATACCTCATCTGTTTAAGAGACAGCGGGCTATATTGGTTGACGGCATGAGGGATGCGCATTTTTATGTAAGGGCTAAGAGGGCTATTGTTGCACTTGAGCAGGACCATGCAATAAATATCTCAGACATACTTGCTGAGGCTGGGCTAAAAAATGTGCTCACGGTTGTGCCTGATATTGACGAGGGGACTATAGGCAGAATACAGTCTGAAGTGGTCTTACAAGGGACTTTTAATGATATAAAGGATAATGCGGATATCATTATATCATCAAGTCATGCTGAAGAGACTGCTCAGAAGTTAAAGGTCCCTCTTTATGAGATTGGATTCCCAACGTATTCTGTTGTTGGTAACACACACAAAATCACAATCGGATATAGAGGGGCGTTGAATATCATAAACGATATTTCAAATATTTTACACAAGAAAGGAGGTTGATTTTTATGAAGGTGGCATTTGCTACAACGGATGGTAAGAATGTAGATGAACACTTTGGAAGGGCGGGTATGTTTGCCATATATGATATTGAGGAAGAAGGGTTTCGTTTTGTCGAAAACAGAAAGTTTGCAGATGGCAGAGACAAGGAGATTGAGGATACAAAGAGTATGGGAAGCATCCACGATGAATTGATGGACAAGAAGGTAGAAAGGTTATCTGACTGTAAGATTGTTTATCTAACTGAGATAGGTGGCCCGGCGGCTGCAAAACTCATAAAGAGACAGATGATGCCCATAAAGGTCAAAGAGGAAGTAAGCATTGAGGCATCACTAAATAAACTCTTAGAGACCATAAAGACATCACCGCCGATTTGGTTAAGAAAAAATCTAAAATCAAAATAAGGAGGTTAAAAAAATGAAGATGATTAGGGCTTTTGTCAGACCAGAAAAAGAGCAGGAGATAGTGCTTGCATTAGAGGGTGCAGGCTTTCCATCATTAACAAAGATGCCGGTATTTGGCAGAGGTAAGCAAAAGGGGCTTCAGGTTGGACCTGTGCATTACGATGAGTTACCAAAGACACTGATAATGATGGTGGTGGATGATAATGATGTAAATCCGGTTATAAACATAATTGTTGAAAAGGCAAGGACTGGTTTTATAGGTGATGGCAAGATATTTGTAAGCCCGGTAGAGGCTGCATATACAGTAAGAACTGGGGAGGCAGCGCTATGAAAGAGATTACAGCAATAATAAGAAGGGATAAGGTGCCAGAGACAAAGAATGCCCTTAGTGAACTCGGCTATCCCTCAATGACACTACAGAGTTGTGAAGGTAGGGGAAGGCAAAAAGGGGCTATGTGTGCTGAGATGGATGATGAGATGCCAGAGAGCTTTTGCACAGTTGTAAAGATTAAACCTACACCTTCTACATATGCACTTGAGCACACATTACCGAAGGTAGCCTTGTTTGTGCCTAAGAAGATGTTGATTATGGTTGTCCCTGATGATGTAGTAGATACCATTGTAAAGACGATCATCAAGGTAAACCAGACAGGCAGAAGAGGTGATGGTAAGATATTTGTATCACCTATTGAAACAGCCTTAAGGGTTAGAACATTTGAAAGGGACTGCGATGCAGTGAGATAATACAGGAGGTATAATGGCGATCGTAGGATATACAAGAGGCGGTAAAACATGGATACCGAGATTTATTGAGTCAATCGATATGGAAAGATGTATAGGTTGTGGCAGGTGCTATAAGGTCTGTGCAAGAGATGTCCTCGCCCTTATAGAAAAGCCATTTGAGGGTGAAGATGAGTTTGGAGATGACATGGGCAACAAGGTCATGTCTGTGGCAAACCCTTTGAACTGTATAGGTTGTGAGGCATGTTCAAGGGTTTGCACGAAGAGGTGTCATATACACATTGAGTTGTAGTTTGTGTTGTCCTTCAATATAAAAGATAGAGGGGTAAACTCATGGAAAGGTATAGTTTAGAAAATCACCCGTGTTTTTCTACAAAGAACATAGGTAAGTATGGAAGGATACATCTGCCAGTAGCGCCACATTGTAATATACAATGTGGCTACTGTGACAGAAGGTTTGACTGCGTAAATGAATCGCGTCCTGGGATAACAAGCAAGATTCTTACCCCTCATGATGCAGTTGAAAGGGTTAGGCTACTGTTGGATAAACACCCAAATATTACAGTTATTGGCATTGCAGGACCAGGGGACCCACTTGCTAACGAGCAAACATTTATAACCCTTGAGATGTTAAAGAGGGAGTTTCCTGACATACTTTTGTGTTTGTCAACCAATGGACTAATGCTCACTGAAAGGCTCCCAGATATTGTAAGATGTCAGGTAAAGACAATAACTATCACCGTAAATGCCTATACGATACAGACTGCCTCACGGATTTATAAATGGGTGTATTTTAGGGGAAAGGTTCATAGGGGTGAGGATGTAGCATCTATTTTGTTATCTCAGCAGTGGCGAGGTATCTGTAATGCTATAGATGCAGGATTGATAGTTAAGGTAAACACCGTGTTTTGTCCGACAGTCAACGATAGAGAGATTCCTTTGATAGCACAGGAGTGTGCCCGACTTGGTGTAGATGTGATGAACATTATCCCTCTCATCCCACAGGCGGATTTTAGTAATCTCCCACCGGTCTCAAGAGAGATGCTGAATGCCATGAGGACAGAGTGCGCAGGATACATAAATCAGATGAGTCATTGTAAACAGTGTAGGGCTGATGCCTGTGGCGGTCTTAATCAGGATATAGATATGGAGTTAGAGATGCTCTACGACAGGATACAAGAGGACTACTGTGATAGGGTTTAAAGGGCATCTATTAAGAGTAACATAGATTTAATAAGGCGATTAATACCGCCAAAATCCCTAAGTCAATGGGCTATAAGGATAATATCATAGATAGCACTATCAGGATGCTTCAGACAACCACCTGTGGGTTTATGACATCTCACCACATCACTGGGCTTGTAGATGAGACAATAACTAATGTATTTAATAGGTTTGCTACTGATGATATAGCCCTGATTGCCATAGGGGGTTATGGAAGAAGGGAACTGGCACCTTTTTCAGATGTGGATTTGATGGTATTGTGTAGTAACAAGTCTCCGTCTGTTTCTGAGATTGCCGAGAAAATATTGTATAGTTTGTGGGATATTGGAATGACAATAAGCCATTCTGTCAGGACCATCAAGGAGACTATTGAGGATGCATCAACTGACATCCAGACACGAACTGCCCTGCTTGACAGTAGATACATCTGTGGCAGCACAAGGATTTGGAGCGAATTCAAAAGAGATGGATATGAAAAGATAGTAAAGAGAAAGAGGGATGCCTTTATATCAGGATTACTCTCAGAGGTATCAAGGAGATACAAGACCTACAGTTTGTCTCTTTATCAATTAGAGCCAAATATAAAAGAGGGTAGGGGTGGTCTTCGTGATATGCATACTATTCTGTGGTTGATAAAGGTGTCCTTTAGTTTAGACAAGATTGAAGACCTCAAGAGATTCCTCTCGCCTACAGAGTATAGACAATTCAAGAGGGCATGTGAATTTATCTTAAGGACGAGGATATGCCTACATATTGAGTCAAAGAGAAAGAATGAACTACTGTCCTTTGAATACCAAGACAATGTTGCCAAAATGATGAAATTTAAAGATACGCAGAGATTTCTATCGTCAGAGATATTCATTCGTATATATTACAGACATACAAGGACAGTGATGGAGACGCTAAATAAGATATCTCAACTCTCTGTCAGAAGGGTTTTTAATATATTCCGTCCATTCACCAAAAGGCATTTAACACAAAACTATTACCTTTTCAACAATGAGGTGGTGATAAAAGACATATCTTTACTGACCAACCCAGAGATACTCATTGAGGCATTTCTGGCATATGCCATTTCACATAGGAATCTAAGTAGTAGTCTTGAAAACGAGATAAAGAAGGTGAGCAGAAGGTTAAAAAGATCAAGGAATATGGCATTGGCAATGTCTCATACATTCATGAGGATACTTGATACCAAAAGGGTTTATGAGACCTTGTATGAGATGCACAGATTAACCATACTTGAGATGGTAATACCTGAATTTAAAAGTCTGAGGTATCTCGTTGTTCATGAGCCATACCATAGATATACAGTTGATGAACACACATTGAGGACTATAAAACACCTTGAGGGTATAAAAAGCGGTATTAATACGAAATACAAGGCGCTTTATGATATTACAAGAGAGATTGATATAAAACCTATATATATAGCACTCTTACTACATGATGTGGGCAAGGGGGTTTATGGCAGTAGATTAAGACACGAGGGAGAGGGATATAAAATAATAAAAGGGACCTTAGAACTATTGCCATTAGACACACAGACAAGGAGCCTTATTGAATTTCTCGTCATTAATCACCTTGTCTTATCGAGGGATGCACTTAAGAGGGATATAGAGGACCCAAACACAGTCTTTTGGCTCACCGATATAGTGCAGGATGAGATAAGGCTGAAATCACTCCTCTTGATTACCTTTGCTGATATGGCTGCGGTAAGACCTGATTTTTTCAGTGAGTGGAAGGCTCAGATATTATTTGACCTATATACAAAGGCGTTGACACAGATTAGAGGTATTGGTTCTACCCCTGAGAATTATGGCTCACATCAAATACAGACCTTTCTATCCCTGATGCCAGAAAGGTATAGGGTTAGCACCTATGAAACCCAGTTTCAGAAAGTCGCCAAACTCTCCCCAGGCAGGCAGAGGGCGCGGATTGCCCCGCGCTACGTTCTGCG
>JBDNDH010000052.1:0-7477 GCA_046719235.1 Thermodesulfovibrionales bacterium | reverse complement strand
GTGGTTCCAGTGATTGATTTCTCAAAGGGAATCGACAAGGTCATAACCGAGATATACAGGACACTATCAAAATTTGGAGTGAAAAAACCAGAAGTGTCAAAGGCAGTTAACATAGGGTTAGAGACACACAGGGAATACAAAGAGAATCTTGCTAAAAGGGGCAGAGAGGTCTTTGACGACATAAAAAATGGTAGGGATGCAATAGTGATATTAGGTAGGGGCTACAACAGTTTTGACTATGGTATGAACCTTGAAATACCCAAGAAACTCTCTCAGTTAAATGTCTTGACTATCCCCATGGATATGCTTCCACTTGAGGATGTTAGCATAGACCAAGAGTGGCCAAACATGTATTGGCGTTCAGGACAGAGGATTCTCAAGGCTGGAAGGCTCGTCAAGGATATTCCCAACCTAAATGCGATTTTTATAGGCAACTTCTCATGCGGACCTGACTCTTTTATACTCAAATATCTCCGTAAGGATATGGGAGAGAAATCTTTTTTGCAGATAGAGATAGATGAGCACAGCGCAGATGCAGGGGCAATAACCAGATGTGAGGCATTTTTAGATAGCATAGAACAGCAGAAAAAGAGGTTTAAGCCCAAACAGTCTCCGCCCATCTCACAAATGAGACATCAAGGTAGAGGTGTAGAAGAGATACGCAATCGTGTTATCTATATCCCAAACATGACAGACCACAGCATGGCGGTGAAGGCAGCATTTAATTTCTGTGGCATTCAGGCAGAGGTTTTACCCATGTCTGACAACGAATCAGTAGAGATAGGGAAAAGGTACGTATCGGGTAAAGAGTGTTATCCTTTCATGGTTACAACAGGTGACATGCTAAAGAAGGCATTTTCAGCAGACTTTGAGCCCCATAAATCGGCATTCTTTATGCCATCTGGAACAGGTCCGTGTAGATTCGGACAATACAACGAGGCACAGAGGCTTATCTTAAGGGATATCGGACTTGATGATGTGCCTGTCTTTTCTCCCACACAGAATGAAGGGTTATATAAGGAATTGGGAATTGTAGGAAGTGATTTCACAAAGAGGGCATGGCAGGGCATCGTTGCTAACGAACTATTGCTCAAATGCCTCTTTGAGACCCGACCATATGAGATACACAAAGGTGACGCTGAACAACTGTATAATCAATACCATAAGAAACTCTACGACACCTTAATCCATCCTAAGGGTGACATCCCGGCCTTACTAAGAGAGATAAGGCAGGTATTCAATGACATCCCCCGCCGTAATGAAAAAAGGCCTTTGATAGGTATAGTAGGGGAGATATATGTAAGATCACATGTTTTTTCAAATGAGGACCTTGTGAGAAAGATTGAGGCACTTGGCGGTGAGGTATGGCTTGCACCAGTAGAGGAGTGGATTTTGTATGTAAACCATATATCTCTGAGACGGGCATTGATAAAAAAGGACTTTTCTGGTATTATGACTGTCTTTTTAACGAGGCTTGTTCAAAAGAGGATTCATCATAAGTATGCTCATATTTTTGAAGGTTTTCTAAAAACCCTCAAAGAACCAGACACTCAGGAGGTGCTAAGGAAGGCTTCAGATTACATACCAGATTCCTTTGAAGGGGAGACAGTACTAAGCGTAGGCAAGACCATTGACCTCATTGAGAAAGGGGCAAAGGGTATTATAAATGCGATGCCCTTTGGCTGTATGCCAGGCACGATAGTTACTGCTATACTGAAGTCAATTAGTAGGAATTTTGGAGTGCCTTGTATTAGCATCCCGTATGATGGAACGGCATCTCCAATTACCCAACTTCAATTGGAGGCATTTATGGAGACGGCAAGGTCTAAAAGATAAGGCATTGATATCTTAAAAATTATGATAAAGGAGGTGATGTTGTGGGAAGCGTAGTAAAGTGGCGTAAGAAGAAGATGCGCAAGCACAAGCACAAAAAGTTACGCAAACAAACAAGGGCACAAAGGAGAAAATAGTAAATGGATATAAAACCTTTTGTAACAACTGGCATAGGCAGTCTGCCTCATACTGATGCCAAAGAGGCGTGTAGCCTTATTGTGTCTTCTTTTGATATAGTCTTTTGGCCTCAGCTTCCAAGGCTTTCATTTAGGGAGTCAATGTTAGCCCAATTTGCCGAAGGGATGCCAAACATAATTGTAGATGAAGACAACAATACGATTTATGCCCAAAGGCATGAAGAGGACACTACTGGGTTTTACGAGTCCTATAGTGAGGACAAGAGAATTGCCATGTCTAAGGACTGTGCCAAGGGTTTATACGAGTTTATCAGCTCTTTTAGGAACAGGAGGTTTGATACTATAAAGGGGCAGATTGCAGGACCTTTAACGCTCACTCTATCCATAAAAGACGGTAGTGGCAGATACATATTTTTTGATGAGGAGATACGAGAGATTGCCCTGATGTCTCTCAAGGCAAAGATACTATGGCAGATAGATGTTTTGAGGCAGTTTTCTGACAATATCATCATATTTATTGATGAGCCTATTTTTACTGCGATCGGTAGCACAACCTATTTAGGTGTTAGTGAGGACGAGGTTTTAAGAATTCTTACCGATTGCGTTGAATTGATAAGGGGACAAGGGGCCTTTTCCTGTATCCATTGCTGTGGTAAATCTGATTGGGGGTTGGTTATTAAATCAGGGGTTGATATGTTGAGTTTTGACGCCTTTGAGTATTTTGAGACATTCAGCCTTTATAGTAATGATATCAAAGGTTTTTTGGACAAGGGAGGGTATCTTTGCTGGGGTATAGTGCCCACCTCTGAGATCATAAAAGATGTATCATATAGGGATGTATTGGCAAAGTTTCATGACAGTGTTGATAAGTTATCAAATCTTATAGATAAAGGAACACTCTTACATCACAGCATCCTAAGCCCTTCATGTGGTATGGGATCAAGGGATATTGATGATGTCAAGAAGATACTGGACATACAGAAGGCCCTCAAAGAAGAACTCACCAAGTCCTTATAAATCCCCTCAATGTCATTGAAAAAGGGAATATTCATCGTCTTAGAAGGAACAGACGGCGTAGGTAAGTCAACACAGATAGGGCTTTTAAGGGCTTTTCTCAAACAAAAGGGTATCAAACATAGGTATATCCACTTCCCTCAATACAAGAAAAGGCCATATGGTGATTTGATATCAAGGTATCTAAGTGGGCAATTTGGCAAGGCAGAAGAGGTAAACCCCTATCTTACATCTCTACTATATGCAGGTGACAGGAGTATGGCTAATCATATATTGAAGGGTTGGATTGATGAGGGTTTTATAGTTGTTGCAGATAGATATATCTTGTCAAATATTGCATATCAAAGGGCAAAAATGGATAACGAGACTGATAAAAAGGACTTTACATCATGGATACAGCAATACGAATACAGATACAACAAAATCCTAAGGCCTAACCTCACGATATTTCTTGATGCACCTGATGACTTTATAATATCAAGACTCTCCGAGGATAGGGGTAGTAGGTCATATCTTCAAGACTCCAAAGATATCCATGAATCTGATATTCCTTATCAAAAGAAGGTTATTAATGAATACAGGCTCTTGAGTAAGTCTATCAGGGGTGTGTGTTACATCAAGTGTTATGACGATCAGGGGGTTATGATGCCGCCCCAAAGGATACATCAGATGATACTTAGGATATTACAGAGGAGATTTGCCAAAGTTTTTAAGTATTAAATATAAAACCCTAAACATTAATAAAGATAGGGAATCACCTACATGAAGACCTTTTTAGACTGGTTAGATAAGAGCTTGGCATTTAGTCAGAGACACAAAAATTTTCTTGAGAGAAAAATACCAGCAGGTCTTGGTTATTCGTATTGTCTTGGTGGCATTGCCTTCACATTTTTTATCTTTTTGGTGGTATCGGGTTTGCTCCTATCGTTGTATTATACACCTGATGAGATGCGTTCATATCAGAGCATAGTTTTTATCACCCAGGATATGCTGTTGGGAAGGATTATAAGGGGGGTGCACAAGTGGTCTGCAAGTCTTTTTATAATCTTTACAATCCTTCACTCTTTGAGGGTTTTTATAACCCGTTCCTATCTGCCACCGAGGGATCTCAACTGGATGACAGGGGCACTGACCTTGTTGTTTGCCATGGCATCAGGTTTTACAGGATATCTATTGCCATGGGACCAAAAGGCATATTGGGCTACAGAGGTTGGAACCTCTATCTTTGGCACAATCCCTTTTGTTGGTGAGGACTTAGTATATCTCATCAGGGGTGGGCACAAGATAAGCGGGGTCACATTAACAAGGTTTTATGCCATCCATGTGTTGTATCTGCCACTGATTATTGGGATTTTATTATGGGGACATTTTCACATGGTTAAAAGACTCGGGATTGCAAAAAAACTCTGATGAAGCAAAAGAGGTTTTACCCCGACTATCTATCTGAGATAACCTTTGTAATTATTTTATGTATTGAGGTTGTGTTGTTGTTGGTCCTATTCTATCCTCCACAGGTAGGTAGAGAAATAGACTTTACCCGTCAATACCTTCCAAGACCAGAGTGGTATTTTAACTGGGTGTTTGAACTATTGAAATACTTCCCCGATAATCTTGCAGTCTTAGGGGCTATAGTAATACCTACCATTTTTGCCCTTATTGTTATATTTGTGCCGATTATTGATAAGTGGATAGGTCTTTTCTGGACAAGGGTTATAGCCTTATTTATTTTTTTTGTATTTATAATTTTGACAATACTTGGTATGTTATAATCTCAAAACACATTTTTGAGGAGGTCAGGGATGTTGAGGTTTTGTGTTGTTTTCCTGTCTGTAATTTTAATATCAAACATTGGATTTGCAAGGGAGGGTGCAAAGATGACAGAAAACATCAAATGGCTTGGGCATGACACATTTTTTATCAAGGCAGAAAAGACAGTAATCACAGACCCTTTTAAGGTGAAGGGAGACTACAAGGCTGATGTCATACTCATCACACACGATCACTTTGACCATTGCGTGCCAGAAGACGTCAAAAAGGTGCAGAAGGACGATTCGATCATAGTTACAACCGCTGACTGTGCAAAGAAATTATCAGGTAATATAAAGATCGTAAAGCCTGGAGATAAGATTACTGCTCATGGTATAGAGATTGAGGCAGTGCCTGCCTACAATACAAACAAGAATTTTCATCCCAAGGAGACAGGTTGGGTTGGCTTTATATTCAAGGTGGACGGTAAGAGGATCTACATCGCAGGGGATACAGACTATATCCCAGAGATGAAGACCTTTAAAGATGTTGACATTGCATTGCTTCCGGTTTCAGGTACATATGTAATGACCGCTGAAGAGGCAGTGCAGGCAGCACTTGATATTAAACCTAAGGTCGTAATCCCCATGCACTACGGGGCAATAGTAGGTAGTGAGGATGATGCAAAGAGGTTTGCCGATGCACTTAAAGGTAAGGTAGATGTGATAATTCTCAAACAGGAACAATAGATGCCAAACATTGCCAATCTGTTGAGGTTGCTCGTTGGAAGATATCCTGATCCTAAGATAGAACTGAGATATTCAAATCCATTGGAACTCCTTGTGGCTACAATACTCTCTGCACAGGCAACAGATAAAAAGGTCAATGAGGTGACAGAGGGGTTGTTTGTAAAATACAAGACCCCTCATGACTATGCGGTTGTTGATCTTCAAGAACTTGAAAACGACATAAGGTCTATTAACTTTTATAGAAATAAGGCAAGGATGATAAAGGGTTGTTGCCAGAAGATCGTAGATGATTTTGGTGGTAGTATCCCTGATAGTATTGAGGAACTGACCAAACTGCCTGGAATAGGCAGAAAAACAGCAAATGTAATACTTGCCAACGCTTTCCAAAGGGATGCCATTGCGGTAGATACCCATTTATTGAGGGTTACTAACAGGTTGGGGCTTGTAAATGAAAAAGACCCAGACAAGATTGAGATGAAATTAATGTCGATTATTCCAAAGGATGAATGGACGAGATTTTCTAAGGCCCTAACACTTCATGGTAGATATACCTGTAAGGCACAAAAACCCCTTTGCGATACATGTTTTCTCTCAGGGGAGTGCGAGTTCTTCATGAAAAAGGGGGTATAGTCACCAATATCCAAAGATTTTTTTCTTGGGATTTTTTATGTTAGAGCACTATTTATCTATCAAAAACAAACTCCAAGATACATCTATCAAAGACATCATATATCTTGATTATGTTGACTCTACAAATGACTATGCCCATATGCTTGCGATACAGGGCTATCCGAGTGGAACGGTTGTTGTAGCTAATAGGCAATTAAAGGGCAGAGGTAGGCAACACAATAAATGGTATTCTCCACAGGGGAATCTCTATGCGTCTATACTTCTTAAGCCAAAAGACATAAATCTGGAGATATCAGCCATAATCCCAGCCTTTACCTATTTGGGTGCTATCTCATCCGTATGTGCGATCTCGGGTGTATATAATGTCAAAACCACACTTAAATGGCCTAACGACATCGTCTTTAAGGATAGGAAACTTGGAGGTGTGCTCACTGAGGCAAGGATATCTGGCAATGAGATAGTCTTTGTGATAATCGGTATTGGATTGAATGTAAACATCGACATGAGTGCATTCCCCGAAGACATAGTGCAAAGGGTCATATCACTATCACATATATGTGGGAAGGTGCTCGACATCCCTACTTTATTGCTTAACATACTTATAAAGTTTGATGATTTTTATAAACAGATAAAGACAGAAGGATTAGCACCAATAATCAATGTGTGGTTACAAAATAGCTCAACCCTGCAAAGAAATGTGAGGGTTGTAGATGGTGATATCCTCTATGAAGGAATCGCTGAGGGTCTTGATGATATGGGCAGGTTATTGATTAGAGATTTCAACGGCAAGATATTTCATTTGAGCAACGGACATTTATACTTCTTATGATACCACTACTGGCAATAGAAATAGGCAACACTACCACAGGATATGTGATATACAGTGATGCAGCCTCAAAAGATGTCTATAAAAGGGGGCATTTCTCAACAAAAAGGATTTTAGACAATATTGATAAGGAGATCATTCCGCACTTAAGCGATATCCCGCATGTAGTCCTATCATCTGTGGTTCCAGAGGCGACAGACAAAATCTATCCGCCATTAAAGAGACATTCTAAAAAACTCCTGGTCATAGATTCACAGAATATTGACACAATTGTCCATGTGGGCAATGAGAAAACAGGTGCAGACCGCGTCTCTGCAATGGCAGGGGCATATTCACTGTATAAAACCGATTTAGCGGTTGTAGACTTTGGCACAGCTACAACGGTTTCTGTGGTTGATAGAGATGCAAGATTTGTTGCCGGTGCAATACTGCCTGGTTTAGAATTGATGTTGAGATGCCTACATCAAAATACTGCCCAATTACCTGAAGTGAAAATCAAAAAAATTGAAAAAGTTACATCCATCGATACAGAGTCATCTATT
>JBDNDH010000051.1:0-7518 GCA_046719235.1 Thermodesulfovibrionales bacterium | reverse complement strand
GTCCTAATGCCCCCTGCGGCTTCGTCAGCCGGTCCTGACGCGCCTGCGCCGACATTGCCGCAGCACTGTCAGGCGAACCAGGGGTCTCATAATTATCTATGCTACCATCCCTTTTTATTATCTCTAAGAATCTCTTTCTGCCATCATGCTCAACATAATGTGTGGTAATGCTGCTTACGCCCTCAAGGGCATGGTCTATCTCATCAAAACCAAAAATCTTTGCCATCTTCTCATTACAGGCAAGCAACTTACCATCTGATATCCTCGTCCTAAACAGACCAACCCGTGCATTATTGAACAGGCTATAGTATTTCTCCTCACTCTCCCTTAGCCTCTTATCATAAATAAACATCGCCTTTTCCAGTTCATGGTTCTTGATAAGATTGCTAAGCCAATGCTCAACCTCTTTATCTATATTATCCGGACACTCATCAGGTGAAAAATGATAAAAGTTTCTACAAACCCTGCCACCATATATCAGGAATGGATGACTTAAGATTACCCCCTTGATTACATCTGACGGAAAGATTGACATATTATACTGGCATAAACCTATACAAGGGTAGTGGGCAAAGAGCTCTGAATTGACTCGTTTCTCATACTCAAAAATTCTATCTGAGCCAATAACATCCTTAAGCGTCCAGCTCATCTCACCAGTTACCCTTAACGCCTTATAACCTTCTTGTATTGACTTTTGGGTCTCTATCTTGAGCAGTTCTATAACCCTGTCCGGGTCAAAGATATTGCCTATTGTATATGAGTCGCCTTGGTGTCTTATAGATAACTGCCCTGAATCCTCAAATGCCCTGACATCTACCCCAAAACCTTCAAGATATGTCCTAATATCTTTGGCAGTATGCTCATCTACGATATAAATACACTTCTCACCATTTTCTAATCCAGCTGATATGTATGGTATTACTGTATCCTTCCATTCATCCTCTGTCTTATAAATAAGACAGAGGTGCTCTTTACCTTGTAGCCTCTGGATTATATCCTTAATGGAGAGGTTGTCATCGTAGATATCATATATTAACTGATGAAACATGTTATATAGATCGCAAGGGGTATCGTTGTTATTTTGATGGTTTTTATCTGTATTCAAATGGGTTTGCCCTCAAGATCTTTGCTACCCTCGGTGGTTGTCCTGTAAACTCAAAGATAGCCATTCCCCTGTCTTCAATGTTCTTTCCAGATTTTTCCCACTTACCCTTCCATGATATATTGAGGGTAACTCCCTTAGTATCTATCTCCACCCATACTGGCTTAAACTCAATATCAATCACCTTGTATTCATTGATATACTGGGTTATTTGTCTATAAACGGTAGAGGTGGTGTGCCTCTGTATAGTTTGTAAGTCTCTCGCGATGTATGCCTGCCTCAATTGTTCGCTAACTACAATGATCTCTGATGCAATCCTACCCTCTTCGGTCTCCTTTTTGACCTCCTTTTTGCCACAAGCAGATATCATCAGGCAGACTATAACAATAATAGCAAACCTCTTCATCAATGACCTCCATGTTTGTATTTTTTTCTTATTGTAGCACAAATGAAACATTCCTAATCCCCTCTCTTGACAACAATTTTGTCGTTTGGCAACTCGCCAAAGATATCTGGACTGTATAGGGCCTCTACCCTTGTATTAGGGATATTAAACTGCCCAGATGTGTTTAACCTCATAACATATTCGATCTGCCACCTACCCTTTGGCATATAGTCAAAATAAGCCCTATAAGAATCAGATGCCCGTTCCTCAAAAACAGGAACTATATTCATATGTCCATCCGATTTTTCCGCATGTAAACCAACGCCTGTTATTACACCTCCTGATGGCAGGGGGTCTTTTAAAACCACCCAAGTCATGTCTGCCTTTGCCTCTATCTCTATCCTTACCCTCACAATGTCGCCCACACTGAAGGCACCTTTTTTCTCCTTAAGTAATGTCTTCTTGAGGGCGTATCCACTAAAGACAGGCTCTTTTAGTGGTTTTGATGATCTTACAGACATCATCAACCATGGAATACCAGTCCCATCATGTCTAATCTCTAATGGTGTCTGTTTTGTTGGTGCAGTAAAAGACAGTCTATGTTCATCCTCTTTTTCTAACCACTGCAAAGACCTTTTTTGACCATTGAGCGATACAGTTGTGTTACCTGTAATCCTTCCCTGCTCGTGGTTATCGGAGAATCTTTTTAGTGCGATACTGCCCCAGGCATTTGATATGGTTGTATCCCAAATTCCCCTTGATTGTCTCTTTACAAATCCTATTACGAGCCTCCTTACAGTATCCCTGTGAGCAGGATCGTCAAGGAGTGTAAGGATTGTCCTTGCCATGTTTGTATCTGGACTAACCATTAACCATATCAATCTATCTGTCCTTTCGGTGTTAAATACCGCAAGACCTCCTTGAAGGTTTATCCGTGAGATGAGGGCATTGATGGCATCAGACTGTATCTTATCCCTACTCTTTAACCCATCCGATACCCTCAAAAGGTGAATATAATCAAGCAATGTGGATGTAGGCATGAGTGCGATGTCCATATTGATAATAGTAAACATCTCTGGTTCAATCTCTCTATACCTGGATAATGCAGACATTGCTGATATCTTTCTGATTAGCATGTCAGCAGTCTTGATAGGGCTATACCCCACACCCTTACCCCTTACAAACTCAGTCAATCCATCAAGCAACCTTTCCCTGATATTTTCAGGCATCTTGAGTCCTGCCTCATGGGATATCGTTAACACATAAGTCGTCAATACATCACTTCCATAGTTCATGGATGGAAAGTATTTAAGCAGTCCGCTATTGTCCATATAGGTAGGCATTCTTGCCGTTATATTTGCCCACAGGTTCTTGCTATTGAGTGTCACTGCCCTTGATACAAGTTGTTCAAGGCATGTATAAGGGTATTCCTTCATGTATTCGTTTATGATATTGAGACTGTTTGTGATGCCCTTGCTAAATACAAGGTCTATCTTGTCTTTCTCTGTTGATGTGTTTGGGTCTGCCTTTATTGATATTTGAGCAGGTGTGCTTAGCATCATAAGGTCGCTGTGTATAACCCTCTGTTGCCACAGTGGATTTACTATCTGTCTAACCTTAATAGAATCAGTTGTGCCATCTCTTAGATTCTGTGCAGTGAGTCTCCACTGTTGGCTCCTTAAGCCCTTTGGTGCATCTACCCTCCAAGATACCTCTTTGGACTCACCTGCTGGGATATCAATTTGTCTAACAGGCAGAGACTTGCCTTCAACCTCTGCGGTTAATGTAATCTGGGCGTCTGACGAGGACACATTTCTTGTGGTAAATACAGCATCATAAGAGTCTGCCTCTCTAACCATCTTGGGTAGCCCAGAAAAAAGCATAATGTCTTGCCATGTCTTGATAGTCTTAAAGCCACTACCAAAAAGTGACTTTCCAGAGTGGGTAACAACGGCAATCACAAATGATGTAAGTGAGTCATTCAATTCAAAGGCAAACTCCCCATTACCATTTTCATCTATCTGAAGGTTTGGATTCCAATAAATAAGGGTGTCAAACAACTCCCTCGTTATCTGTCTTCCACCTCCTCCACCAGATGGGAGAGCCTTTAGTCCGAAATGCCTCTTGCCAACCACCTGAAGTTGGGCAGTGGAGGTATTTACATCATAGCCTCTGAGTTCCATCATAGACTGGAGGATGTTCCAAGACCTGTTTGGTGCCATCTCAAGCAGTCCTTCATCAATGACCGCTACTGTGACCGTAGTCTTATCTCTTTGGAATGTGGCACTCCTATTCACTGGTGCAATCTCTACCTTTGCATTGACCTTCCCCCTAACCCTATATTTGTCTTTATCTGTGGTCACCTTAACCATCAGTTCGTTATTACGCCATCCAACCTTTATCTCTGAGATGCCTAATTTAAAGGACGGTTTTGCAAGGTCTATCATCGCTGTGGGTTTTACATCCCCTACCCTACCCCTCACAACAAGTGCTGATATAAAGACATTTGGCGTATAATTTTCTTTAATAGGCAGTGTAATGGTCGGGTCTTTACCAGATACCCTTGTAACAAAGGCATCTATAATCCCTTCCCTTTCAACCGTCACAAGGGCAGTAGCAGACCTAAATGGCATCCTCACCTGAAATGTGGCATCTTGACCTACATCATACTGCCTCTTCTCTGGGATTAGGTCGATCCTATCAGTGTCAGATACATCAAACCACTGTTCATCCTTGCCAGATACCCATACATCGGCGTAGGTTAAGGATTCATTGCCCTCATGATCTGTGGCACTTGCCTGAATAATGATGTTGCCTGATGTATTTGGTGAAAACTCACACTGAAATATCCCCCTATGGTCAGTCTTACCACTACATACATCCTTTAACCTCTTGGTCTCAATCAGATGTTCGTAAGAGTAAAACCCGCCAATAAGCCTCTTTCGATGAGAATAAAACCTCTTTTTAAATATCTCTACCTTCACCTCAATATCCCTCAATACCTTTCCATCTGGTGTCAGTGCGGCGATATCAACCTTGACATTGTCTTCCTTTGCAGTCCAGTGTTCTGGCAGTATCCCCAAAAGCACTGAAGATGGGTATAAAGGGATGTTGTAAGATGTGGTGTTTATCTCACCGTTTGGGTCTTTGTATTCAATCTCTGTCTTGAGCTGCATAACAGATCTCACCGGCAAGATATTCTTGATATTTATCCTTGAAAAGCCGTATTTATCCAATGTGAGTTCTGTGGTAGTGACCTCATTTGTTGCAACCTCATCGGTCTCATCACCTATCTCAACACCTCGCCTCTGAAGACCTACCTTTACGCCTCCTCTGGCTATCTCAAATTCATCATACTCTTGAAAAAACAACCTATGAGGACCTATAAGATGACGAAACTTTACCTTTTCATGCCTTGCTCCCCCACCAGACAGATAGTTTAGGGATATATCGATGTCAATGTCCTTTGGTGCAATCAAGGTCTCTCTTACAGGTTTTATGGTAGCCTTCATGAGCGGAACCTTAAACTCCTCCACCCTAAACATACCAGAATTCAAAAAAGACTTATCCTTCTTCTTCATCTGAATCTGATATGCACCCAATTTTGCATCTATTGGTATCTTCCATTCCGATTGGGCGGTAAAGTTGGAATCCCACCTTAGAGGCATTGTAAATGTCTGCTCACTCCCAATATGAGTAACAACCAGTGTGTCGGGGAGATCGGATCTTTTAGGATAGTCAAAACCGTCTATATTAAGCAGTCTTATAAGATGGCTCATGTGCACCGTCTCGTCTGCACGGTATATTGGTCTGTCCAGTATCGTATGAGCCTTCATATTTCCATCATATCCACCTAAACGGAGGTTGTATCTGTATGGTTCAATACCCCTATCCCAACTCGTATGGACAAAAGACAGGTCGTTGCCCTTTCTTGCAAAGACAAAGAGTCCCCGTGAGAGATTGTTTAGGGGTAGGAGTTGTGGATAGTCGTAGAAACCCTCTTCATCATGCTTGATCTCACAAGAGGGCAGTTTATCATACGAAGGAAGTGACTTTTTGATAAAGAGGATACCATTTTTATCCGTCTTCCCGCTATGTATGAGATTCCCTTTACAATCCCTGATTGATATGTCTGTGTTTTCAGATGGGTTAGCATCATCAAGGTTTGTTACCCACACAAGAGATGAGTCTCTCCCCTTTTTAAAATGCACCGCAAGGTTTGTCACGAGCTGCGCAGTTTGGACATACATTGGCCTGTCTTTCCCCAATAGAGACCTTCCAAGCAACCTGCTCTGAACCTCTATCACATAAAAACCAGCAGATTCAAGGGGGATGCCTACGACCTCAAAGTCTGACCTTTTATGTGGCTTTGGAATTGTGATGTTTTTGGAGGATTTCACACCCTTAAGTATAGATGATGTCCTACCAGCAGATGCTACCTTCATAAGCCATTGGATAATCGCCTTGTCTGACCTATCGTCTGGTTTGTGTATTGAACCCTTTAACTCTGATATATCCTGTGGCTGTATATTAAGCATGCCAAGGTTAATCTGTTCCTCGATGTTTCTAACGGTTATTGGGACTGCAGGTTCGGACTTTGATTCAATAATCCCAAACCTTGATGGAAATTTTGCAATAGGTGGATATACATCGGTCTTTACCTTTAATGGAAACTGATTTATATTTGAGAGCAACCTCCCTGAATCATCCTTTAAGTCCTTTGGGATATCTATCGTGTATTCAGATTTTTCCTTAAAGGGCCCTTTGAAACTAACAAGGTATGTGTAACCCTCATCAATATCGTATTGATTTAATGTGGGCTTGATGATCTTTGAATCTTGCGTCCTTAGGATTATCCTCTCTGCATCTTTCACCTTTATAGGAGAGGTAAACCTTATTTGTAGTGGTAAAAGAGGGATACACTGGGATTGAGGGCTCTCCCTCTGACAACTAAATCGCGCCCTAAAGACATCACGGGTCTTAAAAGACAAAATCTGGTCATGTGGGGTTGTTAATCCGCTCGGCGATTCCATACCCTTTTGCCATACAATCTTGATGTCTGACCTATTTGGAAAGGTCCTATTGCACTTGACCGCAAGGATATAATCTTCTCTTTCAAATGGTCTTGGCTTCAGAGATTTGAATAATGCCTCTGTTTCCTTTTCACTAACTATACTAATACCAACCCTTTCATTAATGCCTGATACAATACAATGTACATTCCTTAAGACAGATCCCTTTTTCACCTGTCCATCAAGCCTCAGCAAGAATATCTGCCTTTCGTCGATGTTGTCTGATCCTTCAAAGGGTAACACCTCAATTATTGAAGGTCCGCCTGTATTAAATGTGAAGTTCCTTTTGCCATTTACAATTCTACCTTGAATATCTTTGACATTATCCTTGAGCCTAAACGTGCAGACTGTCCCAGAAGGCACCACCTCATCAAAGTCAAATGCCCATGTCTTGGTATCAAGCCAGTGAGACTTACCCTTTACAGGGCAGTCAATATCAAAAGGGTCGTATTCGTGTGGTGAGCCCAAAGATACCATCTGTGAAGAAAATCTTGCTACCACTTGTTCTGGTGACTTCACATACCCCAAAGGCTTAAAAGACTCCACCTCAAAACCATATGCGACTGCCGACAAAAAAAAGACAGAGACTAATGTCATATATCCCAAAAATCGACTCATAAAGCCCTCCCTTTCTAAAAACTGCATTAGATTAACAAAAAGAATATGAGATAGTCATCAGATAATAAATCTGGTTCATGACGAGATGTTGTTCATACTTCCCCTCTATTAAGAGGGGATTAAGGGGTGTGTTAGCTTTTGCCTGTGAAAATCATATCCCTTTAAATAATGCCAGAGAATAAGTGCTGTTATTTCTTAATTGTCAGGCTAGGTCTTTAAATTTTGAATTATACTTAATTTTTAATACACCCTCTTTTTAGAAGGGAACAAATCGTTTAACATGCTATAATTCTATTTTCCAACAATTCGTCTTGAACCATAAATCTCAACTTGGACATAGG
>JBDNDH010000050.1:0-7583 GCA_046719235.1 Thermodesulfovibrionales bacterium | reverse complement strand
GGTATGGCTATATCAGTTGTCAACATAGACACACCTGTAAGCGAACCAATCCTTGAAGAGATAAAGCAATTACCAAACATCTTAGATGTCAAGGTAATAATTCTATAAAGCAGGAGATACTAATGCCAACAGTTTTGATAGTAGGGACACAATGGGGAGATGAGGGTAAAGGCAAGATAGTGGATTGTCTTACCACTAAGGCAGATATAGTAGCTCGTTATCAAGGGGGTAACAACGCAGGTCACACAGTAGTAATAAACGACAAAAAATACATCTTACACCTCATACCATCTGGGATACTACACAAGGGCAAAAGGTGTATAATAGGTAACGGTGTTGTAATAGACCCAAGGTCACTCCTTGAAGAGATAGATGGATTGAAAGAAAAGGGCATTGATGTATCAGACAACCTTTTTATATCTAAGAATGCACATATAATCATGCCATATCATGTGGCGATTGATAGGGCATCTGAATCAAAAAAAGGTGACAGAAAGATAGGCACTACAGGAAGGGGCATCGGACCTTCGTACTCAGAGAAGATAGAAAGACACGGTATAAGGGCAATTGACCTTCTATCGACAGATACCCTAAGAAATGCTGTAAACAACAATATTGACAGGATAAATTTTCTTCTCCAAAGTTATTACTCTACAACACCGATTGACCCAGAACAAACAATCGCGAATTATTTAACATATGCTGAAAGATTAAGACCCTTTATAACCGACACAGTAAAGATGATAAATGACTCTTATGATAAAGGGCTAAACATTCTGCTTGAAGGTGCACAGGGGACACTCCTTGACATAGACCACGGAACCTATCCATTTGTAACCTCCTCAAATACCATAGCAGGTGGCGCATGCACTGGATTAGGGCTTCCACCTAAAAAGATTGATAAGGTACTTGGTGTTGTAAAGGCATATACTACACGGGTTGGTATGGGACCATTTCCAACTGAATTAAAAGATGATCTCGGTATTCACATTCAACAAAAAGGTGGTGAGTTTGGCGCAACTACAGGAAGACCTCGGAGGTGTGGATGGATAGATGCAGTGGCTCTTAAATATTCATGCATGATAAATGGTCTAACAGGTATAGCCCTGACCAAATTAGATATCCTTGACGGCTTGGACACCGTAAAGATGGCGGTGGGATACAGATACAATGGAAAGGTCTTTGAGGATTTTCCGCATGAGTTAGATGTCCTATGGGGATGCGAACCCATATATGAGGTATTTGATGGTTGGAAAGAAGACACATCGGCTATTAGCAATTACGATAAACTACCTAAAAATGCAAAGAGATACATCTCTGCTATTGAGAACACCTTAGCAGTTAAGGTTCAAATGGTCTCAACAGGGCAAAAAAGAAACCAGATAATACAGATTGAAGAACTTTTTTAGGCTAAATCCTATAACCAGTTTTGTGATTGCGAAATAACATCGGAATCTATGAAAAGGTCTCTATAGCATGATGTTTGCAAACCCAAGATCTTATCTGAACAAAAGACAAAAGACTCTCTTGGCTGGATTGCTCTTGGCACTTATACTTTTTGGCGCATGGGTGGAGTTAAGAGGTGCCTTCCTCAAGAGACCAATGACCGATTTGGGCGTCTATCTCAGGGCTGGATATGCAGTAAGGGCAGACATAGATATCTACAGCGTAACTGATGACAATGGTTGGCACTACGTCTATCCACCCTTTTTTGCAATCCTCATGTCTCCACTTGCCCATCCACCAAAAGACTATGATTCGTCGGGTTATTTGCCTTACAAATTCACCGTTGGCTTTTGGTATGTCTTTACAATGGCACTTGGCATATACGGGATACATATTCTTGCAAAAACTCTTGAAGAGACTACAGGGGACGTAAACCTCAAAAACCCTACCGTCTTTTCTCAACAATGGTGGGCATTAAGGTTGATTCCATTTTTAATAATGTTGCCTGCGATAGGCAGGTCACAGATGCGCGGACAAGTAGGGTTGATTGTTGCCTATCTTCTGTGTATATCCGCATCAAATATCTTAAGAAAGAAGAGGTTTATGGCTGGTGTGTGGCTCTCTGTTGCATCAGCGATAAAGGTAATACCCGTTTTTTTATTTATATTGCCAGTTTGGAGAAGGGACAGATTGATGCTTTTAGGAGGTGTTGTTGGCTTTTTAATCACCTTGGTGATAATACCGCTTTTGATATTAGGGATTGATGATACGATTACCTCATATAAAACCTTTTATAATGAGGTCTTAATTGCTGGCTTTCAAGGTGATCAACACTCTACAAGGGGGGCTGAACTTACATGTATTACCTGCACGGATAGTAATTCTCCTATGGCAGTATTACACAACATACTCAATCCAGAAAAGACAACAAGACCAAGGGAGGCATTACCCATTGTAAGACTACTACATTGGCTATTTAGTTTCATGTTGCTTGCACTTTTATTATTCTATGGGGATATGAAGAACAACCCGTCAATTTATAAAAATGTGCAAGACAAAACCCATGAGATCATCTTCATGGGATGTCTTGCTATGCTCATGTGTATTGTTAGCCCTGTCTTTCATCCGCATTATATCTCTATGATAGTCCCATTTATAGTGGTGTTAATCTTTATCCTTTGGGAGATGTATGGGTATAACAACATACCAACATACTGGACGGTTATCCTCTGGTCAATCCCAATCACACACATCGTCACCTCTATCGGTGGTCCTTTATGGTTTCTCAGGGATTTCGGTCTTGTCTTCTTTAATACCCTTATCCTATTTTTGAGTTTCGTAATTCTTTTAAGACAACAAACCACCTTGAAGGTAGCCCAGATGTCAAAATGAACAACAAACCCTATAAAATGGCAATAATCCTCCCCCTATTTAACGAGGGGAATAGGATATTAGAGATATTACCAGAGATCAAGGATTTTGCAAACAATAGGAAGGACTTCTTCTTCTTGTTTGTTGACGATGGCTCAACTGACAATACATACGAAATCCTAAGAAATAATCTAAACTCAACTGGAAATGTGGATGTAATCAGATACAAAACAAATCGAGGCAAAGGTTATGCAATCCGATATGGCTTTGAAAGCATCGATGCACACCGATACTGTTTTACCGACAGTGACCTTGCATATCCCTTAGAGTTACTTGATTTGATACATACACAACTTGAACATTCAGATCTGGTAATCGGGTCAAGAAAGATTAAAAACTCAACGAGAAGACCAAGCCTTGTCAGACACATCTTGGGGGAAGTATATAACAGGCTCATGAGGTTAATCTTAGGGCTACCGTTTCAAGATACACAGGCAGGGATTAAGGGTTTTAGACGAGAGGTAGTGAAGACCATCTTCCCAAAGATGACGATATTTGGTTTTGGTTTTGACCCAGAGATACTATTTTTGGCTAAACTAAAGGGTTATTCAATAACCGAGATACCTGTTAAGGAAAGGGACTGCCACACATACAAAACATGCAAGATAAAACTCACAAAGGACTCGCTTAGGATGTTTAGAGATTTGATAAGGGTTAGGATAAATGACATCTTCAAAAGATACACATAAATATATCCTTATAACCATAGATGTAGAGGAATTTGACATCCCCAGAGAATATGGTATAGATATCCCTGAAGCAGACTCAATTGAGGTATCCAGGCAGGGATTAGAGCGGTTGAGCAAGATTATTAGTAGTTTCAACATCCCTTGCACAATTTATACAACCGCACTTTTTGCAAAAAAACAACCACAACTCATTAGATCCTTAGCAGATAGACATGAGATTGCATCACATGGATATTACCATAGCAATCATGGCAATGACGATCTGAGGGCATCAAAGAATGATATTGAGGATATAATCGGCAAAATGATATATGGTTATCGTCAACCAAGACTTATGCCAGTAGATACGAAGACCCTTTCTATCGCTGGATACACATACAATTCCTCCATTAACCCAACTTGGATCCCCTTAAGATATATGAATCTTAACAAACCAAAGAAACCTTTTCATGATGGCAATATCATGAATCTCCCTATCTCAGTAACGCCATTTATTAGATTTCCGCTGTTTTGGCTATCATTTAAAAATTTACCAGTAGGTCTTTACAAAAGGCTTTCCGTCCTGACACTAAACAGAGACAGGTATCTCCACCTGATCTTTCACCCTTGGGAATTTGCAGATATTGAGGATTATAAACTGCCAAACTATATAAAAAGACCCTGTGGCATGGCACTATGTGATAGACTATCAGATTTTCTTGGCTGGATCAGACATCATGGCACATTTGTGACATGCCAAGGGTATTTAAAGTTAACCCTCTAAATCAAGTATTACTATCAGACTTCCTCTCCGCATACCCTTTGATAAGTTGTATCATCTCTTCTATCTTGAAGGGTTTTGTGATATACTGTTTGATACCAAGTGCCTTAGCGGTTTGTTTGTCAGATTCTTGTCCCTTGGCTGATAGGATAACCACATCCATATCCCATTGAGGTGGCTCACTTTGAAGTATTCTACATAGGTCAAATCCACTCATCTTAGGCATCATTATGTCGAGTATCACCAGATCTGGTTTTTCTGCCCTTATTTTATCCAGAGCCTCTAATCCGTTTTCTGCCTCAGAGACATCTATATCCATTGACAAGTCATCTACTATCTGAATGATAAGTTCTCTTATGAGTGGTTCGTCATCAACTATTAGCAACTTCATCTTGCCTTACCTTATTATTTTCTGGAGCCAACGGGATTGAAAAATAAAATGTGCTACCTTTGCCAATCTCACTTTCAACCCATATCTTGCCATGATGTGCCTCTACTATCTTCTTTGATATAGGCAATCCAAGCCCAGTGCCTTTTGGCTTATTTGTTATCATATCGCCTACCTGTTTAAACTTCTCAAAGATGTTTTCCTGCTCATCCTTAGGTATTCCAATGCCTTCGTCCTTAACACTCACAACGATATCCTCACCAATTAACTCTGCCTTACATTCAATCTTTCCTTTTTCAGTAAACTTCAGCGCATTAGACATAAGATTAATTACCACTTGTATTAGTTTCTCCTTATCTGCCCTGATTGTGGGCAACCCCAGTTGAGTATTGATAAAACATGGGATACCCTTTTTCTCAAATAGTGATGATAGAGCCTTATATGCAGTGTTGATAACATCATCAATGTTTATGTAGTCAAAGTTCCAGATAACCCTACCTGATTCAAGTTTTGACATGTCAAGTATATCATTTATAAGTGTTGTAATCCTCTCTCCTTCAGAAAGTATTGTATTGAAGTTACGATTGATGGTGTTTACAGATTTTTTTATCTTGGCATCATCATGGGGAAGCGCAGGCACTAAGACCTCATTGAATTTTTTATTTGAAATCTCAACAAAACCGAGTATTGATGTCAATGGTGTCCTTAGTTCATGACTAACAGTGGTTATAAACTCCGTCTTAAGCCTGTCGATCTCCTTTTCCCTCGTAATATCCCTAATCAGTATGACTGACCCCAATATCCCCTTTGCCTCAGAATCATCAGCAAAGTTTTCCTTTTCAATCCTTTTTGCAGAGGCCATACCAGACCTATTGTTTGTAAGGTGAATCTCCGATGATATGACCTTCTCGGTATGAAGGGAATTTTTTACAAGCAACTCAAGTTCTTTACCAAGTATAAATATCTCCTTGCCTATCATTTCAAACTCTGGCTTGCCAAATATCTGAGAGGCTGCTGGATTTAAATGATTGATAATCCCATCCTTATCTACAACTATAAGCCCATCTGCCATGTTGTCAATAATAGTTGTTAGGTAAGCTAACGTGTCCTGTAGTTCCATCACTGCGTCTTTGAGGGCATACTCGTATCTATCAAATACCTCATAGGTATTTTCTGCCATTGATCTCATGGTCTTTGCGAGAAGACCTATCTCATCCTCTGATTTGATCTCAATCTTTGCGGTAAAATCATGGGCTAATAATTTTTCTGAATATACAGTGAGTTGGTTTAAGGGCTGAGATATCCTGTTTACCATAAAATATGCCATTACTGTGCTTATTATAAATATTGACACGAGTATAGCTATCTGATTGATCAATACACCCCACATCCTTTTGATAATTCTGTCCTTGTCCATACCCACATGAACATATCCAATAGCACCCTCAGTAATTGGGGCTACTATATCTAAAAACCTCCCAACCCCTTCAATGTTCATATCAATAATTTCTAATCCCTTCTCACCTGCCCTTTCTTTTATCTTAGTTGGTATCCTTGGGACAAAAGTATGAGATATAATCTCCATGTTTGAATCTACTACAAACACATAGGCAAGTCCCTCGATCTCTAAAAATTGGTCTATCATCGCCTGAACAGTGGCAGAGTCAAGATTTAGAATAGTCTCTGCAGATGATGATGCTATACTCTGTGCGATAGCTGTTCCTTTAGATTTATACTCATTAATAAGGTTACCATACAAATACCAGCCAGAAAAGACAACAATAGTCGTGAAAATGATCATAAAGAGTATGATGATACCAAAGAGTGTCTTCTTAAAGAGCCTTGATAATCTCATTTCTTCTTCCACTTATCCCAGCTTGTGATGGGCACAAATTTACCGTTTACGTACTCTGTATAATAGACCTTATGGAGTGCCTGATGCTCAGTAGGTGTGAATGTTATCTTCTCATCTATACCAATAGATACATTCTTAAGTGATTCAGCGACCTTCTTTATATTCTCCTTCCTCGGGTTTTTGCCCATCGCCTTGAGTATCTCTACAATGACCTTTGCATTCAGAAAGCCTTCAAAGCTGACAAAACTATACCTCAAAAACCTATAATCCCCCTCAAGCAACTCCAAGGGTGGTATTGGATTGTATTTATCCATTAGCGCCCTATACTCCCTTACCGCCGGGAGACTCATATCTTCATAACTTGGCACAACCTGTGAATTAATAAGGTTGTGTGTGTATTGCTTGCCTGTTTTTTTCTCCTCATCAAGTAACAGTCCTATCATAAACTCACTACCCACAAAAGACACATTGGCTATTGGGACATCCCACCCTGCATTCCTTGCATCCCTTATAAAACCTGCACAGGCCGCATAGGCACCAACGGATATCACCGCCTCTACTCCTTCATCTTGAAGGGTTTTGACCTGAGGGGTAAAACTATCTGTATATTTAGCCCCCCTTCTATATGTTGTCTCACCAGATATGGTTAAACCGTATTTTTTAAAGGTCTTTCTGACTCCGTTCCATCCGCTTCTTCCATAGGCGTCTGCCTGATAAAAAATGCCTATCTTCTTGATACCTGCCTTTATAAAATGCTCAACAAGCCCACTGGTCTCTTGCTCATAGGATGCCCTAAGATTAAATACATATTTATCATAAGGTGGGGTCCTGTGAGGCATGGCACCAGTAAAAGGGAAGAATAACAGGATGTGTTTGTCTTCTGAAGCCTTTAAAATGGGGAGTATCCTTGCTACCGTTGGGGTGCCAACATAATTAAAAAGTGCAAAGACCTTATCCCTTTCAATTAATTGTATTGTGTTGATAATGGTGGGTATAGGATTGTAACCATCATCA
>JBDNDH010000005.1:0-15015 GCA_046719235.1 Thermodesulfovibrionales bacterium | reverse complement strand
TGGCACAGTACCATACAAATGGGCAGAGAAAAGACACCCTAAGTGGATTAGGGAACTAAGCCACAGCAAGTAAAACAAATAAGGGGCGATACTAATCGCCCCTTATTTAATCCGGCTTCATCAAAAAAAACCCGCAATATCAACAAAAAAAACTGTATTTTAGTTGCTTGCAATTCTGCAGACTTTTTCAGCAAAGCCCAAAAGATCCTATTTTAGCCATAGCAAAACATTGAAGATACTGCATTGATGTCCTTACCGTTCATTAGATGACACCCTCTCAGTAGAAAGAATTAAACAAGACGTTTAAGGAAATGACATTAACCCAAAAAATGCAACCAAACTTGTCTTTTATCGGACATAGATGCCTGAAAAGGCTCTGTTGCAACATTACACAGTGCAAAAATAGGTTTTTAAATTATCTAAAAGCAAATTTGGTTAGATGATTTTGGTAAATAAAAGGTCAGTGATGTCTACAGATCATACTAAAGTTTTTATGATCTCACCTCCCTTGTTTATATAGATTACCTCTGAAATCATGGCATTTTTTATCATCCTCTGACACAATAAACAGGGTTTGCCTTCCGCATATCGTCCGTCTTCTTCAAACCCTGCTATGTATATCTTGGCGTCTTTCATCCTTTCAGGTGGAGCATTTATTATGGCGTTTTGTTCTGCATGAACTGCCTCACAAAGTTCATACCTCTCTCCAGGGGGTATCTTTAGATCCTGTCTTTTACAACTCCCCCTTTCCGTACATTCTATTGTCCCCCTTGCGGCACCGTTGTATCCAGTGCTTATGATAACGTTATCCCTTACAATCACTGCACCATACCTTCTCCTCAGACAGGTTGAGCGACTGGATACAACCTTAGCTATCTCCAAAAAGTATTCATCCCATGATGGTCGTGATCTATTGGAGAGATTCATAAAACTAACTGCACCTCGTAAAACCACAGTTATGACAAACTGCACATCCTCCTTCATGTTCTACAGCACCCCCACACTCAGGACACGCACCAATATGGGTAATGATGTGTTTTTCTGATAGATCTGTATCCCCATTACCCTTACCATGCCTCCCTTTTATGGAAGGATACTTCTCAAGTGCCTTGGCTATAGCGTCAGAACAGGACAGAATTCTCCCACCTTCATACCACGTTGGTTGATGACAAGAAATTCCCTTGAGCTGTTTTACTATCTCTTCTGAATCAACACCAGACCTCAGGGCAAGTGATATCAATCTACCTATAGCCTCTGCCTGTGAGGATGCACATCCACCTGCCTTCCCTATATTTGTGAACACCTCAAAAGGCCTACCATTTTCATCCTCATTGATTGTCACATAGAGATTTCCACACCCTGTCTTCATTAACCTCGTTCCCCCTGTAACAACTGGCGGTCTTTTCTTAGGTATCAACTTCTTACTCTTTTGGGGCTCTGCAGCAGTTTGACTATCTGTAGTCTTTACCGTCTTTTTTGATATAACCTGCTCCTCCCTTGAACCATCTCTATAAACTGTTACCCCTTTACATCCCAATTTATAGGCAAGAAGAAAAACCTCTTCTACATCCTTTACTGATGCACTATTTGGGAAATTAACGGTTTTGGAGACCGCATTATCCGTATATTTCTGAAATGCAGACTGCATCTTTATGTGGTCAAAAGGTGTGATGTCGTGGGCTGTGACGAATACTCTCTTAATTTCATCGGGTATCTCTGGGATATCTTTAACAGAACCTGTCTGAGATATCCTTTCAAGTAACTCTCTATTGAATAGTCCTAATGCCTTCATTTCCTCTTCAAAAAATGGATTGACCTCTATTAGTTTTGTCCCCTCAAGCACATTCCTTACAAAGGAGACGGCAAACAGTGGTTCAATGCCTGATGAACATCCAGCGATAATAGATAGCGTCCCAGTTGGTGCAATGGTGGTAATCGTAGCGTTTCTCATTGGCATTTCACCGCTGAAGATACTCTTATCGTAATTGGGGAATACCCCTCTCTGTTCTGCGAGTTCAGAAGATGCAAGTCTTCCCTCTGTTTGTATAAAAGACATCACCTTTTCTGCGAGTTCTATTGCGGTTTCAGAATTGTAAGGTATCCTCAACTGAATAAGCATATCTGCCCATCCCATCACCCCTAATCCTATCTTACGATTAGCCTTCGTGTTATCTTCTATTAGTTTTAAAGGATATCTGTTAACATCTATGACATTGTCAAGGAAATGCACAGCATCCCAAACGGTCTCCCTCAGCCTCTCCCAATCAACGTCCGATACCCTGTTGTTTAATCTTCCTGTATCCTGTCTTTTAGTAACCATCTTTGCAAGATTGATAGACCCAAGATTACAGGATTCATAAGGTAGCAAAGGTTGTTCGCCGCAAGGATTGGTTGATTCAATCTCACCTAGCTCTGGTAAGGGATTTGAAGCGTTGATCCTATCAAGAAATACAATGCCTGGTTCACCGTTTTTCCAAGCCTGATTAACTATTCGTTCAAAAACATCCTTTGCCTTTAATCTATTTACTACCATCTTTGTCCTTGGATTTATAAGTGGATAGTCTTTGTCTTCCTCTACTGCGGTCATGAATTCCTCTGTGAGACCCACAGAGATGTTAAAATTATTAAGCCTATAGTTATTATCTTTACAGGTAATAAACTCAAGTATGTCGGGATGATCTACCCTTAATATCCCCATGTTGGCACCTCTTCTTGTGCCACCTTGTTTTACGGCCTCTGTTGCGGTGTCAAACACCGTCATAAAAGATACAGGACCTGAGGATATGCCTTTTGTAGAACCTACAACATCACCTTTAGGTCTGAGGTTTGAAAAACTAAACCCAGTGCCACCACCTGTCTTATGTATGATTGCAGCGTATTTAACCGCATCAAATATAGACTCCATCGAATCACCTACAGGCAATACAAAACACGCTGAGAGCTGCCCTAAGCGTCTGCCTGCATTCATCAGTGTAGGGCTATTTGGTAAGAATCGTAGGCTAGTGATGAGATCGTAAAACTTATCTGTAGTATGTCTTACCTCATCCTCTGTTTTACCGTATAACAAATCCGCCTTTGCAATACTCACTGCAACCCTTTTAAACAACTCATCAGGTGTCTCAACAACCTTACCCTCTTCATCCTTTTTGAGATATCTTTTCTCAAGCACCTTTAAGGCATTTTGCGAAAGTTTAAGACTCGTTACAGTCATATTTCTCATACCCCCTTCTCATTTTGGCTCTGATTTTTTTGAGACTTTTATTGCAAATTAGTAAAGACCAATCTTTTGGACTAACACATTATATTGTGTAGCAGTGAAAATAAATAACTATATATTGTGATGTCAAGTTAAATATTAAAACATATGTCATTACAACCATTTGACCATACCAGCCGTTAATCGGAAATAAATAGCCCATACTTTTATGAGTTAACACACTATTTATTAAAGATTGAAAGCCATTATACGATAAACTAACTATCAAAACGAAGGAGGGTGACCAATGTCAGATTCAAATCCAGTTTTGTTACAAACGCATCCTATAAAACAACACACAGAACATATCTCAAGAGAGGGGCTTGATCACTCAAAAAAGGCGGATAAACCATTTGACGAGAGGCCAGTTGTTTTAACAATTGAGAACCCATCAAAAGAAAAGACTGATTTGTCCAAACAAATACCAAAGACCCCTGAAAATGAAATCTTGCTTAAGGATGTAAAGAAGGTCTCTTTATCATACAGTGATGAGGGGTTTCCTATTGTAAAATTTCTCGACTCTAAGGGAAATACAGTCTTACAGGTGCCACCAGAAGAGTATCTTAGATTAAAAGAGGAATCAAAGATGAAAGATGGTGAAAAGGTACCAGATATAGTCAATAAAAAGATATAGACAAACCAATACAGTCTTGTAGTATTTAACTTTTAACTGCCCTTTAAAGCCTTTTGATACTCTTCCCATAATTTTAATTTGTTAACTGAAGGATATTCAATAAAGTCCCATGGTAATGTATCCTCAATGCTCCACCTTGTGCTAAAGTGTCTTTGCAATCCTTTGTCGCTCAAGATATGATTGTAGTCTCTTTTGATTGAACTCTTAACTATTCTCTCAGAAAGATATCTTCCACCCCTTGCAAAGAATGCCTGAATCTGTGCGTCTTTTATCCCCTCTTTGCGTAATGTTATCCGTGGAAGAGTCTTGATTGACCCTTCAATATAGGACATTTTAGTCTTTATTTCATGCCTTGTTGCAAGACTGTGCCATTGAAAAGGTGTAAATGGCTTTGGGATAAATATACTTATCGTTATTGAGAGCAGGGCTTTCTTAGAAAAAGCCCTTATCTTACTGATTAAACTTATAATATCAGCAATATCTCCTTCTGTTTCAGTAGGTAAGCCTATCATAAAATATAATCTCAAGGTCTCAAAGCCTTTTTTGAATATATATTCCGAGACTGACAGAATATCATCGTCCCTTATCTTTTTGTTAATGACACCTCTTAATCTCTCGTTACCAGTTTCAGGGGCAATAGAGATACTCCTAAGCCCCTTGAGGGAATCAATTACCTGTATTGCCTTATTGTTTGCCCTGATTGACGTTATTGATGGACATACTCCATCAAATGAAAGTAATGTTTTCAAATGATTATAATCTGTAATGGATGGTGCTATGAGCCCTATCCTTAAGCCCGTATCCTTGAGGCCAAAGAGGCTATCCTTTAAGACATCAATCCCTCTAATCCTTACTGGGCTATAAAGTGTTCCAACAAGACAAAACCTACATTGCCAATGACACCCTCTCATCACCTCGATGAGGTGCATATTTGAAAATTCAGACTCTGTGGTTGTAATTACTGTGGTAAGAGGCTTATTGCAGAAGTCATCGAAAGATACCTTTTTTATGCTGGCGTACCCATCATCAATGGTGTTTTTTCTACCGACCAGTCTAAACCCCTCGTAATCAACGTTATAATGTCTGGGGACATAGATGCCGTCTATGTAATGACACCTCTTTTGTATCCTTTCCTTTTGACGGTCCTCTTCTATGAAAATATCTATGAACTTTATAATCAAATCCTCTCCCTCACCTATGAATATCACATCAAAAAAGTCTGCAAAGGGCTCAGGATTTGATGAACAACACACACCACCTGCAATAAGCAAGGGTGTATTGTGTTTCCTGTCTTTGTTTAACAATGGGATATTGCTAAGTGATAAGATTCTGACGATGTTAATATAATCCAACTCAAATGATATGGAAAAGGCAACAATGTCAAACTCTTGAATCGGTGTCTTTGTTTCGTATGATATTATTGGAATCCTTGTTCTCTGATGTTCAAGGAAATCCTCATCATCTGGTAAAAAGGCTCGTTCACATACTACATGTGGGATGGAGTTTAAAAGCCCGTATATACCTTGAAAGCCAAGGTTTGACATCCCTATCCTATACCTATTTGGATATATAAGGACTATTCTTACCTTGCCTCCATGTTCTTTAAATATGGTTCCTTTTTCAAGGCTCAACCTTTTGTCAATCTTCTGCATCAATATCTTATTCACCTTATAAACAAACCTCTCTTCAACGAATGTAAGAAATTTTTAGCCCAATCCAAACATGTTACTTATGGTAACAACGATAAGTCTTTTTGTAACACAAACAATTAAAAATAGCAAGCAAATTAAGGATGCTTTATAAATGTTTTGATGGTATAATTATTGCTACCCAACAAGGAGGTGATAACAAAATGATAGATCTTCATAAAGAGGAGATAAGCACTTTTTTGTCTGAAATCCCCCCTTTTCAGTTTCTCACTAAAGATGACCTATCATCGCTAAGCGAAAAGATTGTAGTGGAGTTTTACCCAAAGGACACGGTCATCATGAAGCAAGGTGCAGAACCGAGCAGATTTTTAAGGGTGATAAAAAAAGGCAGTGTTAAGGTCTTCATCAGGACCGATGATGGCTTAGAGGTCATCACAGACTATCGTGGTGAAGGTGAATTGATTGGTTATCTCTCTTTAATAAGCAGTGATGTCTCAAGGGCAACAGTCGTGACATTAGAAGATACAATATGTTTTATGATCTCCAAAGAGGAATTTATAAAACTCCTTGAAAGGCATTCTGACTTTAGGGATTACTTCAATAAGACCTTTCTAAAAAAATACATAGACAAACCCCTAAGTGATTATGAAAATAGGGGTTTGATGAATATCGGGAGCGATAAACTACTTTTCACAACCACAGTAGGTGAGATTGCCACAAAGGGTGTAATATCAGCGTTTCAAGACAATACATCTATTAAAGAGGCTGCAGAAATAATGTCTATCCATAGGATTAGTTGCCTTGTAATTATAGATAGCAATGCGGTTCCGGTAGGTATCGTTACGGATAAAGACCTCAGAGAAAAGGTAGTAGCAAAGGCTAGGGATGTCAATGAAAATATTGGTTCAATAATGTCTCTTTCGCTTATAAAGGTTGATTCAAAAGAGTTCTGCTTTGAGGCACTTTTAAAGATGATAAGACACAATATACATCATCTCCTCGTTGTAGATGATGGTAAATTAAAGGGCATCATCACAAATCATGACCTAATGTCACTTCAAGGGACATCACCCATAAACATAGCAAGGGATATTGAAAACCAGATATCTGTGGATGGACTTATACCAATCTCAAAGAAGATAAACACTATAATTTCATTGATGCTGAAAGAGGGCGTCAGGGCATATGCTATTACTAAAATTATAACTGAACTAAATGATAGACTTTTAAAGAAGATTCTTACCCTTGCGGAAAAACGATACGGCAAATCGCCGATATCATACTGCTGGATAGTCTTTGGTAGTGAAGGCCGCAAGGAGCAGACCTTTAAAACAGACCAAGACAATGCCATTATTTATGAAGATTACGACCCAATCTTGAGGCCAAAGGTTGACAAATATTTTGAGGATTTTACCCAGTTTATCAAGGAATCTCTGCAAAAATGCGGTTTTCCTCTATGCCCTGCAGGATATATGGCAAGCAACCCAATGTGGAGACAACCTCTGTCACAATGGAGAAAGATGTTTAATCAATGGGTAATGAACCCTTTTCCTGATGCACTAATAAAGTCACTTATCTTCTTTGACTTTAGGCCACTGTACGGTGATTTTAAACTGGCAAATGACCTCAAGGATAGTCTCTTTAAGAACATACAGGGGCAAAAGCTCTTTCTTGGTAGCGTTGCAAACATGGCAATAAAAAATAAACCCCCAATAGGCTTTTTTAAGTCTTTTGTTTTAGAAAAGGCTGGGGAGCATAAGGACAAGCTAAATCTAAAAATAAAAGGGACAACACTAATCGTGGACATCGTCAGGCTATTTGCATTTGAAAGGGGGGTGAAAGAAACATCAACATATGAAAGGATTGAGGTGCTGAGAGAACTTCATGGTATTATGAAAGACTATGCAGATGAGCTGCTGCATGGCTTTGACCTGCTGATGTTGTTGAGGATACAAAACCAACTCGCCAAGATAAAGGAGGGCAAGGCGCCAGACAACTTTATAAATCCAGACCACTTAACTAATCTACAAAAACGATTACTAAAGCAGACCTTTAATCTTATCTCAAATGTGCAGGTTTATATCATTGATAGATACAAGAGCATGATAATATAGTAGACAAAAGATTTTTAAAATAAAAAAAGAAGGAGAGGGGTTGAGAGATGTCAGAGGAGACAATAATTGAGAAAATTCAACAAGAGGCAGATTTTAAAAGGCTTGTCAGTCAAAAGACTACTATCTCTTTTGTATTGACTGCAGCACAACTATTGCTTTACTTTGGTTTTTTATGGCTTATTGCTTATAATAAGCCCTTTTTGGCTTCCAAATTTTACGGTGTTATTACATGGGGTATCCCTATTGCCATTGGGACTATTATACTCTCATGGATACTTACTGGGATTTACATATTATGGGCAAACAACCGATATGATGCAATGGTAAAAGACATCAAGGATAAGATAGGGTAAGAAAATGCAACAGACAACAATTGGACAAGTCCATTTAGAATCTATACTTTTTTTCTTTTTGTTTGTTACAGGCACACTCTTTATAACATACTGGGCTGCAAAGCGGACTCGCACTACAAGAGAGTTTTACGCAGCAGGCAGGAGCATTACAGGTTTTCAAAACGGACTTGCACTCGCTGGGGATTATATGTCAGCAGCGTCCTTTCTCGGTATTGCAGGACTGGTGTCACTAAAAGGTTTTGACGGACTCATATACTCGGTAGGGTGGCTTGTTGGTTGGCCAATATTGACCTTCCTTATTGCTGAACCATTGAGGAACCTCGGTAAATATACCTTTGCAGATGTGGTTGCATATAGATTACACCAAAGACCTATAAGGACAGCGGCAGCCACCGGCTCTTTGATAACCGTATTATTTTACCTCATCGCCCAGATGGTTGGTGCTGGCACATTAATAAAACTCCTTTTTGGACTGCCTTATGAGATGGCTATTATAATAGTTGGTGGATTGATGATTGCCTATGTCCTCTTTGGAGGGATGCTTGCAACTACATGGGTGCAGATAATCAAGGCAGTATTACTACTTGGCGGTGCTACAATCCTTGTGGTATTAACGCTTGCACAATTTGGTTTTAACTATGGTAGCCTTTTTAAAGAAGCCGTAGCAAAATATGGGGATAAATTCCTTGAACCAGGAGGGCTTATATCAAATCCCTTAGAGGCATTTTCACTGGGACTTGCATTGATGTTTGGAACGGCTGGACTACCACACATACTTATGAGATTTTATACAGTTCCTGATGCAAAAGAGGCAAGAAAATCGGTTTTTTATGCAACAGGGTTTATTGGCTATTTTTACATATTGACAGTCACCATTGGCTTTGGCGCTGCAGTACTCGTTGGACAAGATATCATCTCAGGCATAGACAAAGGCGGTAATATGGCAGCACCATTACTTGCCGAGACGCTTGGAGGCACACCGTTCTTAGGATTTTTGTCTGCAGTTGCCTTCGCTACAATACTTGCCGTTGTTGCAGGACTGACTCTGGCAGGTGCTTCAGCACTGTCCCATGACCTCTATGTAGGGGTTATCAGAAGAGGTGAGACAAACGAAAAGGAAGAGGTCAGGGTTGCAAAGGCTGCCACACTTTTTCTTGGGATTAGTGCTATATTGTTAGGCATTGTCTTTAAGGGGCAAAATGTTGCCTTTATGGTTGGACTTGCCTTTGCTGTGGCTGCGAGCGCAAATTTTCCCGCCCTTTTACTCTCTATTCTATGGAGGAGATTTACAACCAAAGGGGCTACAGCAAGTATCTACACAGGACTTATCCTTGCCACCGGGCTAATTATACTGAGCCCTACAGTTTGGGTGGATATTATCCACAGTAACGACAAAAAGACAATAGAGAGCAAGATAAAGGATATTGAAAAGGAATCTAAGATGAAGATAGATGCCCTAACCGCACAAATGCATATCAGCAAGGAACAGGGAACGATTGAAAACCAGATAAAAGAAGAAAGACAAAAGGCAGACAAGGCAATAAGCGATTTGAAAAAGGAGATGCCTAAACCTATATTTGATATGAGGAATCCAGGTATAATCTCCATGTCACTGTCTTTTCTGGTAGGGATAGTTGTATCACTCATTTTCAGAGATAGAGAGGCTGAAAGGAAGTTTGAGGATGAAAAGATCCGTTCCTATATTGGTGTAGGTGCCGAATAGTGATGGTATTAGAAAAAAATTGTTTGAAGATTATACGATTTATTAACCAGCATCAATGCGGGCTTTTCTTTAAATACATTAAATCATAAAAAGGAGGGAAACACGATGTCTCAAGAGTCAATTTCGGTATTGATGGATGAAAAAAGGACTTTTCCACCATCAAAGGAATTTAGTGCTAAGGCACATATCAAGAGTATGGAGGACTATGAAAGGATTTATAAGCGTTCTATAGAAGACCCTGAGGGCTTCTGGAGTGAGATGGCTGAAGAGATGTTGATTTGGGATAATAAGTGGTCAAAGGTCCTTGAATACGATTTCCACAAACCATACATAAAATGGTTTATTGGAGGAAAGCTAAATGTATCCTATAACTGTCTTGATAGATATATAAATACCCCCACCAGAAATAAGGCTGCCATTATTTGGGAGGCAGATGATGGTAGTTATAAGACATACACATATCAGCAACTTTACTATGAGGTTAACAAGTTTGCAAATGTCCTTAAAAAATTGGGTATAAAAAAAGGTGATAGGGTCACTATTTATCTACCTATGATACCTGAATTGCCCATATCCATGTTGGCCTGTGCAAGGATAGGGGCTATTCACAGTGTTGTATTTGGTGGCTTTAGTGCGCAGGCATTAAAAGACAGGATACAGGACTGTAAGCCAAAATTACTAATCACCGCAGATCGTGGCGTTAGAGGTGGTAGACAGGTTCCATTGAAGGCTAACGCTGACAACGCACTTCAAGAGTGCCCAACTGTTGAAAAGGTGGTGGTGGTTCAGAGGACAAGTGGGGTAGATATGGAGCCAAACAGGGATATATGGTGGCATGAGGCAATGGCAGACCCCGATATATCCAAGTATTGTGAGCCTGAAAAGATGGATTCAGAAGACCCTCTATTTATACTCTATACATCTGGTTCAACTGGCAAGCCAAAGGGTGTATTACACACAACCGCTGGATATCTGCTGTATGCAAAACTTACATTCAAATGGATATTTGATTACCACGATGAGGATATCCATTTCTGCACTGCCGATTTGGGCTGGGTAACTGGTCATAGCTACATCTTATATGGTCCCCTATCAAACGGGGCCACAAGTCTCATGTTTGAAGGTGTCCCTACATACCCAAATCCTGGAAGATTTTGGGAAATTGTGGATAAACACAAGGTAAACATATTTTATACAGCGCCTACAGCCATAAGGGCACTTATGAGGGAAGGTGAATCCTGGCCTGCAAAGCATGATTTGTCTTCTCTGAGAGTTCTTGGAACGGTGGGGGAGCCTATAAATCCAGAGGCTTGGATTTGGTATTACAAAAATATTGGTAAGGAGAGACTACCCATCGTTGATACATGGTGGCAGACAGAGACTGGAGGTATAATGATAACCCCGCTTCCTGGCGCCATGACTCTTAAACCAGGGTCAGCAAGCAGACCTTTTCCAGGTATCGTTCCAATCGTTTTGAAAGAAGACGGTTCTAAGGCTGGGGTAAATGAAGGTGGCTATCTTGTTATTGAGAAACCTTGGCCTGGTATTCTAAGAGGCACCTATGGAGACCCTGAAAATAAAAGGGTCAAGGATGTATATTTCTCAAGGGTACCCGGGAAATACTTTACAGGGGACGGGGCAAGGATTGATGAGGATGGTGATTTCTGGTTGATGGGAAGGATTGATGATGTTATAAACGTATCTGGTCACAGATTAGGCACGGCCGAGATAGAATCTGCACTTGTAAGTCATGAGGCTGTTGCTGAGGCTGCTGTGGTGGGCTATCCTCACGATATTAAAGGCGAAGGCATTTATGTTTATGTAACGCTTAAAGAGGGTTACCAGCCATCTGATGAACTTAAGAAGATATTAGTAGGGCATGTTAGGGCGGTCATCGGTCCTATTGCAACACCTGATAAGATGCAGTTTGCACCAGGACTGCCAAAAACAAGAAGTGGTAAGATCATGAGGAGAATCTTGAGAAAGATAGCAAGGGGTGACACAGAGGAATTGGGTGATACCAGTACTCTTGCAGACCCAACTGTGGTTGATGAACTCTTACAGGGTCGTCAGTAGTAATTTCTGACATATCGCTATAATTGAACCGGCAAGGGGACTTAAGATCAAAGCCCCCTTGTCTCATCACAGACCAATTCAGACTTATTGTCTAAATTTATAAAACCTCTTTTTATGGCCAGATCCATCATATACTCTTAACTTGACTTTTTTGTGCCCATATCGCCATTATAGCCATAATCTATGAAATTATTACCAGTTTTATGTCAACAAAATTTAGACATATTTCTGATAACCATGAAGAAGGGCTAAATCGCCTCACACAGCCTAAGATAAAGACTGTATTTGAAGAAACCTATAGCATAGAGACAATAAAACAATTTGCCCATAAAAAAGACCTCTACTTCCAGATAGAAAAATCCTCACTTGTTGAAAACACCATCATAGATTTCTTAGTCTTTAAGCAAAAACTTATAAACTTTACCTTATTTATTGAGGCTACACAAACAAACCCAGTAATGATTGAAAAAAAACATATTGACAGCATTTGGTCCGACGAACTGTCAGCCTTAGCAATACAGAAAAAAGACCTATTTTTATTTAAAAATTACATCAAAAACCTCCTAAACAACACTAAATCTGTCGTTTCAGATAACAAAACTAAGGCTATATTCATGAGGGAAAATTCAAAGATTATCATTAATGAGGTTTTAAGTGAGCCAAGAAGTGGTGAAAAGATAAAAGAGATTAGCAATATAGTCACAGATATATCTGAATCAATCATTAGTGATTCCGATATGCTCTTCAATATGCTATCCTTGTCAAGTTATGACTACTATACATACAACCACTGCCTAAATGTTGCTGTTTTATGTATTGGCATGGGTATATTGCACGGCATGAGAAAGAGGGATTTAAGACACTTTGGTATTGGAGCAATGTTACATGACATTGGTAAGACCCTTATAGCGCCTGAGATATTAAACAAACCCACTCGGCTAACAGAGATTGAATTTAGAACAATGCAAAGACATGTCTTAGATGGGGTAGCCCTTATGAAGGAAAACCCTGCCTTCCCAAAGGAATCCTTAGATCCATTGTTATATCACCACGAAAAGATATCTGGAAAGGGATATCCAAATATGTTAAAAGGCAGTGAAATCCCTCTTACCGGAAAGATAATAGGCATTGCCGATTGCTATGATGCACTAACCACCTCAAGACCGTATAAACCTGCAATGACACCCTTTCAGGCACTACATGTAATCTCTCAAGAAAGGGAAGATTACGATCCTGTTTTACTTACGTGTTTTGTGAAGATGCTCGGGAAAATCAAACAAAAAAGATAACTGTAAGAATAATTCTCAACCCCTATTATCTATAAAGGATGTCAAATATCTCTTCTGCCTTTTCTCTATCTAAGTTGTTGAGCCTTATGTATTGATTAAATGCCTGTTCTTTGTCGCCCAAAAGCATAGTTAAGATTGCCATGTTGTATTGTATCTCGGCATCAAAGGGGGAAAGTAAAATTGCCCTTTGGAGATATTTATCCGCTTTGTTGTATTGCCCTAATATTATGTAGATGTTTGAGAGTTTTTTTAATATATCAACAGATTCTCTTACCGTTATAATTCTTTGGTAGTATTTCTGGGCATCCTCAAACCTACCCATAAATGTGCTAATCAATGCGAGATCCCTTAGTGCTTCTATGTCGTTGCTATTGGCTTCTAAGACCTTAAGGTAGAGGGCCTCTGCCTCCTGATATCTCTTTGTCAAAAAGAGCATACGCCCTTGCTCCTTAGGTGATGGTGATAATTTAGGGATCTCTAATGCTGGTGGTGGGCTGGCAGAGGATTCTTCTTTTTTTTGTGGTGGGAGTTGAGTCTTTACCTTTTTGAAGATTGCTATTGACCTATTGACAACATCGCTGTATGGACCAAAATCCATAGGTGCAGTTTTTTCTGTAAGGACTGCCCCTTTTGTCTCAATACTAAATATAGCAAACTGCCCCTTTGTATGAGTGGATATAAGCCTATCTATGACAAATACCTTTTCCAATCTATCTACAATCATGAGATTATTGCTTACATCATCGAGCCATTTCTGGATTGCCTTTATGTCTGTGATGACCAGCCCTTTGTCGTCTAATACCCGCCCATAAGTAGTAAAAATAGTATGGTTATCTCTATCTGTTACCTTCACAAGTAATGTCCCTTGCCATATCTTTGCATCAACAGATAAACACAGTGGCATAAGAACAAACACCACTATCACTAACAGAGACCTAAATCGGCAGACCAAAAGACACCTCCAGTGTATCCATGTCAACAGACTCTACCACTACATCAAGCCTTTTACCGATACCAAATACCTTCTTTCTATGTGCACCAATAAGCCTCACAGAACGTTCGTCATAGCGATAATAGTCATCAACCATCTGCGATACATGTAAAAAGCCCTCTAAATAATAGTCTTTAAGCCTCACCCTCAAGCCGTAAGATGAGACATTGGTAACATATCCGCTAAATACCTCACCAATCTTATCCTTCATAAACCACACCCTCATAACGTCTATTGACTTGTTTTCAACCTCATCCGCCTTTCTCTCGCTCCTTGAGGATGATGATGCTATGTCATCTAACAGTGTCTCAAACATCTCATCATCTGGATATCTAACCTCACTGTATAAAATTATGTCCTTTAAAATCCTGTGCACTACAAGATCAGGGTATCTCCTAATAGGTGATGTGAAATGGGTGTAGCATTCTGATGCAAGCCCAAAGTGCCCAATATTGCTCGTTGAATATCTTGCCTGCTTGAGACTCTTGAGGATAAACTTGAATATCAATTCCTCGAGAGGATCACCAGAAAAAGATGCAACAAATTTATGAAGGTCTTTGATACTGCCAAAATGCGGAGTCTTTATCAACCCTGCAGCATGTAAAAAAGACATTGTCTCATCTAACCTGTCTCTATCTGGTTTTTCATGCACCCTGTATATTGAAGGTATCTGAAGTGATTCAATATGTCTTGCCACCACTTCGTTTGTAACTATCATAAATTCCTCGATTATGCTGTGTGCAAGATTCCTCTTAGCCCTCACAATGTCCTGTGGATTGCCTTGGATATCCAGTATGACCTCTGGCTCTGGAAGGTCAAAATCCAGGCCTCCCCTCTTATGTCTCCTTTGCCTCAATATCTGGCATAATTCTGCCATGTGGTAAAGGTCTTTAAGGAGATACCCGTATCTATTTATTAGTTGAGCATTGT
>JBDNDH010000049.1:0-7607 GCA_046719235.1 Thermodesulfovibrionales bacterium | reverse complement strand
GGAATTGGTCAATAACTATAATGATGTCAGGATACTGTCCATTGCCTTTAGTAAACTTTCGGCCCTTTATATCAAAAAGGGAGATGCACAAAAGGCACTTGATAGTATTGACAATATAAACAAATTAAAAGGTGGCTTTTTACAGGATTTTGCCTATTACCAAGGTGCGGCTATACTTGAAACCATAGGTAAGACGGAAGAGGCGAGAGTAAGGTATAAGGAGCTTGCAGAAAGATTCCCTAATTCACCCTTTGCTCCAATGGCAAAGAAGAGATCGGAATCCCAAAAATAATCTGAAATTCCCTTTAAATGTCTGATCAGGCTGAACTACTCAAGGTTATCCCGCTTGGCGGTGTTGAAGAGATAGGGATGAACATGTGCCTACTACAGTATAATGACGACATCTTGATAATTGACAGTGGGCTGATGTTTCCTGATGAAGACATGCTCGGTGTTGATTTTGCCATACCAGATACAACTTATATAAAGGAAAACAGGGATAAGGTCAGGGGAATTGTCATTACCCATGGTCATGAAGACCATACAGGTGCATTACCGTTTGTCCTCAAGGATGTGCCTGTAAATGTTTATGGCACTGCACTTACACTTGCACTTGCAAGAGAGAAACTCAGGGAACATAAAATAGATGATTCAACACTCGTACCTGTAAAACCACGGGATAAGGTCCAGATTGGTCAATTTGTGGTGGAATTTATACGAGTTACACATAGCATCGTTGACGGGGTAGGCCTTGGGATACAGACACCTGTTGGGCTCGTGGTTCACACCGGTGATTTTAAGGTTGACCCCACACCTGTTGATGGAGAACTGATGGATTTTCACAAGTTTACTGAATACGGTGAAAGGGGCACCCTACTTATGATGTCTGATAGCACAAATGCAGAGAAAGGGGGCTTCACATTTTCAGAAAAGGAGGTCAGACGTTCCTTTGAAGATATCTTTGCAAAGTCTAAGGGTAGGATTATAATAGCAACATTTGCATCGAACATACACAGGATACAACAGGCAATCGAGGTGTCTGTGCAGTTTGGTAGAAAGGTTGCATTGTCGGGTAAGAGTATTGTAAGTAATGCAAATATCGCTATGAAACTCGGTTATTTAACCGTTCCTCCTGATACAATAATCAAGTTTGACGATATAAATGAATATGATGAAAACAAGATAGTGATTATCACGACTGGTAGTCAGGGTGAACCCATGAGCGTCCTTTCAAGGATTGCCACCGATGACCATAAATTGCTAAGGATAAAGGAGGGAGATACCGTCATACTGTCTGCAAAGGTTATCCCTGGCAACGAGAGGGCAATTGGAAAGATAATAAACCACCTTATGAGAAGAGGTGCGGATGTGATATACGAAAAGGTATCGGAGATACACGTATCAGGACATGCCTCAAAGGAAGAACTGAAACTCATGATAAATCTTGTCAAGCCAAAATATTTTATGCCTGTGCATGGTGAATATAGACACCTTAGGTATCACTCAAAATTGGCTGAAAAGTCTGGCATCCCTAAAGACAGGATCTTCATCATGGAAAATGGAGAGATACTGGAAATAAACAATGAATTTGCCCGTAAGAATGGTCGTATAAACACGGGAAAGGTCTTTGTTGATGGCAAAGATTTAGGTGGTGTAGAGGATATGGTATTAAGGGATAGAAAGGTGCTTGCAGAGGATGGGATTGTTATTGTTTTGGCAACTATTGAGCGACTCACAAGGAAGGTTCAGTCATTGCCCGAGATCATCACAAAGGGTTTCATATTTGAGGATACTTCTACTAATCTGATCAATGAAGCAAGGGAGATGTTATTTAGCATGTTGAAAGAGGTAGATTATGATATCCTAAGTGATGCCGAACTTGTAAAGGCAAGGTTGAGGAGCAATCTTAAGAAATTTATCAGAAATAGGATGGACAGAAAGCCATTGATTATGCCAATAGTTATTGAAGTATGATACAATACATGCTCTCAAATTTCAGTGCAGAGATTTAATATATCTTTTAAAATAAGACAACAAGGGAGTTTACAACATGTGTAGATTAGCAGCAGTCACATCAAAAGATTACGTATCCGCAATGGAGCCTATACTCGCCCTTGAGACGATGAAAGAGGGACATGATGGTTCGGGGTTAGGACTTACCCTTAAGGACCTGGGTGGCGAGTTTGAGGGATTGAAGCAATACCCTATTCTTTCGGGTATCTGTTCTATAAAGGGCAGAGAGGTAATAGATGATTATATGAGAAAGGCCGGTTTTAAGATAAGGCATCAGTGGACACCAAAGATAAGGCACAGAAAGGGCATGGAGACACGGGATTTTTATTTTGCTGATGTCTATGATTATCCAACATCGTTTAAACACAAGCCTATGGCTGAAAAGGAAGACCTGTTGATGAATACGAGGCTTGCACTAAGAAGGATAGGCGAATCTGACCAGTCTATATTTGTTTTCTCATTCTATCCTGACATAATAACCTTGAAAGAGGTAGGTGATCCGCTTGAGGTTGCAGAGTTTTTTGGTTTGGATAGACATACATTAAAGGCTAAGATAATACTTGCCCAGGGTAGACAGAATACAAACTATGCCATATATCTATATGCCTGCCATCCTTTCTTCATTCAGGGCTTTGCAACCATGACTAATGGTGAAAATACAGCCTTCGTTCCGATAAGGGAATTCCTTATGAGTAGGGGGTTCTCTGGCTATATGGGTTATAACAGTGACAGCGAGGTCTTTGCGCACATCTTGCATTATGTTGTTAGGCAGTTAAAATTTCCACTTCACTATTATAAAGATGTCATCACGCCGCTTAAGGATGAAGAGATTAAAAATAGACCTGATGCGGATGCATTGAGACTTATAAAACAATCTTTGAGACCGCTCTGTATTGATGGTCCTAATATGATAATAGGTTTCACACCGAATGGGACTTGTTTTATGGTTCAAGACTCAAAAAAATTAAGGCCTGGGGTTGTAGGGGGTATAAAGGGTAAGTATGGGTTGATGTCGGAGGTATGCGGACTTGATAGCCTCATCCCAAATAGGGACAGAGAAAAGGATATCTTCCCGATGAAGTATGACATGGTAATAATCTCACCACAGGCAAAGGAGGTAAAGGTATGGAATCAACTGCAAGGACAAGCATAGATCTCAGGGAGAATCACAGATTAACCATAAAGGAGTTTCCATATATTATCAGATGGAGAGACGATCGCTGTAAGAGATGTGGTAGATGCACTGCGGTATGTCCTGTAAAGGCAATAGTACCTACTGTGAAGGTGCAGAGGGTTGTCACCTCTGAAGGTGCTATGCCTACACCATCTGCAAAACGAAGGGTCTATCATGTAGTAGAGCAGGTAGATGATATGGAGAGATACTGCACAGGCTGTGGTGTATGTAGTCTTGTATGCCCAAATGATGCCATAGAGCCTGAGTTTAACCCTTATAACAAATTCTTACATTATAAAAATAAGGGTGGTGAGGGATATAAAAGGGGTGGTAGGAGGAATGACCCAACCATATCAACCCTTGATAGGATAAAATTTACGAGGATATCAATGCTTACAGACCCAGCGTTAGATGCAGGCAGACATGAGTTTAGGGTCAGGACATATCTTGGCAGGATATTGCCACCAGATAAACTTCCATTAAAGGGTGACGGTGATAAATTGATAATAGAAGGTGGTATAGATTCTTTTATTCCCCCTGTAAGAGAGATATATCCCATAATGATAGGTAGTATGTCTGTGGGTGCACTCTCCCCACCAATGTGGGAAGGTCTTGCAATGGGTGTTGCTTATCTTAATGAGGTGGAAAAGATGCCTGTTGTGATGTGTTCAGGTGAAGGGGGCGTCCCACCAAGGCTCTTACGCTCAAGGTTTTTAAAATACTTTGTTATTCAGATTGCTTCAGGTTATTTTGGTTGGGATGAGATAGTTCATTCCTTGCCGTACATGGTTGAAGACCCTGCAGGTATTGAGATCAAATATGGTCAGGGTGCAAAGCCTGGTGATGGCGGATTATTGATGGCTCAAAAGGTTCTAAAACTCATAGCAGGTATAAGGGGAGTCCCGATGTATGTTGATTTAGCGTCTCCACCTACCCACCAAACTAAGTACAGTATAGAAGAGGCGGTTGCAAAGATGATACAATCAATGTCTATGGCATGGGGTTTTAGAGTGCCTGTATATCCCAAGATATCTGGGACAAAGACCGCCCGTGCTGTCCTAAATAACCTTGCAAGAAACCCTTACGCTGCAGCACTCTCAATAGACGGAGAGGACGGTGGGACAGGGGCTGCATACAATGTATCCCTTGATAAGATGGGACATCCGATAGCATCAAATCTGAGAGACTGCTATCTTGATTTGGTAAAACAGGGAAAGCAAAACGAGTTGCCACTCATTGCAGCTGGAGGTGTAGGTAAAAAAGGTAACCTTGCCGCAAATGCTGCAGCCCTTATTATGCTTGGTGCCTCGGCTGTCTCTGTGGGTAAATACATTATGCAGAGTGCGGCAGATTGCCTTGGTGATGAGTATAATCGTTGTAATCTTTGCAACACGGGTAAATGCCCACGAGGGATAACTACTCAAGATCCAAAACTTTACAGAAGGCTCGACTCATCAAAGGTAGCCGAGAGGGTGGTAGAGATATTTAAGTCTGCAGATGTTGAACTCAAAAAGATATTTGCACCAATGGGCAGAAGCACAGAATTGCCTATCGGAATGTCTGATGGTTTGAGCATTGACGATAAGGCTATGGCTGAAAGATTGGAGATTAACTATGCGTGTTAAGAAAGATACCAAGAGGCTTGTAAAGACATCTCATGATATGATTATGGGGCTGGTTGGCGATGCAGAAAAGATACTTCATATTGAAGGTAAGACCGCCGTTATAAGGGGTGTAGTAAATGGGAAACGTGTTCCTTCAAGGATATTAGAGGACAATATCCAACAGGCTGTAAGGGAAGGTGCCAGAGAGATACATGTATTTGCCCATGGACAGCATGGAATTGGTGGTAGAATATGGCCGAGGGAAGAGAAGGTGAGGTTCATAGTTGAGGGACCTGTAGGGCAGAGACTTGGCAGTATGGGTATGTTTGGCACTGAGATAATAGTCAAAAACAGCGTATCAGACGATGTTGGCTGGATAAATTGTGGGGCAACTATAACGGTCTTGGGTGATGTGACAAATGGCGCTTTTAACGCCGCAGCCCAAGGGGTATTGTATGTCCAAGGGGGTGGTGGTGCTCGTTGTGACACAATGACAAAGCGTAACCCAAGATTTGATCCACCGCAGTCTTGGTATTTTAGGGATGTGGGAGATTCATTTGCAGAGTTTAAGGCAGGTGGTATTGCAGTTATCTGTGGTGTTAACCCAAGAAATCCAGACAACATCATTGGTTACAGACCATGCGTGGGGATGGTTGGTGGGACTATCTACTTCAGAGGCAAGATATGTGGCTACAGCGAGAGGGATGTAAAGATGCTTGACCTTTCAGAACAGGATTGGCAGTGGCTGACTGAGAATATGAAGCCTTATCTGTCCGCCATAGACAGACTATCCTACTACGATGAACTCACACGTTCACCGGAGGAGTGGAAAAAACTCGTTGCATATACGCCTCAGGAAAAAAGGTCAAGGAAATGGTTTAAGATATCCACTTCTGACTTTAAGAGGGATGTATGGGAAAAAGAGGTTGGCAAGGGAGGGCTTTTTGCCGAGTATGTTGACCATGACTTCTCGCTACTACCTTATATTACTACTGGGAATGAACGGAGGTTTAAGCCAGTTTGGGCTAATGAGAAGTACGCTCCACCCTGTGCGTATGCCTGCCCTACACACATTCCTTCCCATAAGAGGGCAAGATTGATTAGAGAGGGCAAACTCAACGAGGCTATAGAACTCGTATTAAGATACTCTCCTTTGCCAGCAACTGTATGTGGGGAGATATGTCCAAACCTCTGTATGCAGAGTTGTACAAGGGGGAATATAGACAATCCATTAAATATAGATAGGCTTGGGACTTTGAGCCTAAACATACCAGCCCCTAAAAAGGCTGATAGGACTAATAAAAGGATCGCTGTAATTGGGGCAGGTCCTGCAGGTATGAGTGTTGCGTGGCAACTTTCTCTAAAGGGACACGATGTAGAACTCTTTGAACAGTCAGACAATATTGGTGGTAAGCTGCATCTATGTATTCCGAAGGAGAGACTACCCAGAGAGATACTTGATAGAGAAAGGGAGAGGTTTATAGAGATTGGAATTAAGGTTCATACCAATACAACTGTGGACAAAGAAAAGTTTAGAGAAATTTATCAGGGTTTTGATTCTGTTGTCATTGCATGTGGTGCACATCAACCAAGGATGGTAACCTTTGAAGGTTCTCAAGATTTAATCTCGGCATATGATTTTTTAAGGGATATAAATATGGGTAAGGATGTTGACCTAAATGGTAAGAGAGTTGTCATTATTGGTGCTGGTAATGTAGGTATGGATGTTGCTTCAGAGGCATTCAATCTTGGGGCATCATCGGTAACTGCGGTTGATATACAAAAACCTGCAGCCTTTGGTAAGGAGATGGAGATAGCCAAGGCAAAAGGGACAAACATACTCTGGCCAAAATTTACAGAAAGGTATGTAAAAGAGGAGGCAAAGATATATTTTAAAGACGGCTCTTCTCTTGATGCTGATGTGGTTATTATGTCCATCGGAGATGTTCCCAGGCTTGATTTTCTTTTGCCAGAGATACATACAGAGAGGGGTTGGATCAAGGTTAATCAATTCTTTCAGACTACGGACCCAAGGATATACGCCATTGGAGATGTGACCTCTCTTGGTCTTGTCACCCATGCCATAGGACAGGGCAGGGTAGCAGCGGAAAGCATACATGCACAATTGATGGGTTTACCACTGCCCATCCACACTGATACTAAGATGATACCCTACGAAAGGATAAGAACAGAATACTATGAGGTATGTAAGGGTGAAGTCCCAATTGATGAAGAGGGCAACAGGTGCCTGTCATGTGCAACATGCAGAGATTGCAGGATGTGTGAGGTCACATGTTACTGGGGTGCTATAAGTAGGGTTGAGCACAAAGACGGTCAATACGAATATGTGGTGGATGAGGAAAAGTGCATCGGCTGTGGCTTTTGTGCTGGGATATGCCCTTGTGGTGTATGGGAAATGGTTGAAAATACATAGTTCAAGGATACGTTTGGGCAGGGGCATTCTCCCTGCCTGATCAATCCTTAAATCTCAAAACCTTGTCGGATCCTCCATCAAGATGAGGATTAATTAAATAGCCCCCTTCCTGACCATCTCTTTAATGCATCTTTGATGTCCTGTAGTTTTATTGGTTTTGCAATAAAGTCATTCATACCTGCTGACAGGCATCTCTGTCTGTCTGCTTCGGTTGCGTTTGCAGTAAGGGCAATTATGTATGTGTTGTTGTTCAAAACCTCTCTTATATACTTAGATGTCTCATAGCCATTCATCTCTGGCATCAGACAGTCCATAAAGATTAGGTCATACTGTGTCTGGGCAAGGGCATTGACTGCCTCAACCCCATTATTAGATATATCTA
>JBDNDH010000048.1:0-7672 GCA_046719235.1 Thermodesulfovibrionales bacterium | reverse complement strand
AATTTTGTCACCTTTTTCTGTGAGGATTTCCTTTAACGGCTCTGTAACAAGACACTTCCTGCCGTATGAACCATCATCCGTGCACACTATAACCTCATCTGATACTGCCCTAAGTTTGTCTTCCCAAAAGATCAGAGACCTCGCCCTTGCACCAATTATTGAGATTACCTTATTGCCTGCCTCTTTCAAAGCCCGTGCTATTGGATAGATAGGAGCAATGCCCACACCTCCACCGATACATATCACGGTGCCATAATTTTCTATATCTGTTGGATGACCGAGCGGACCTGCTATGTTTGCTATAGCATCACCCACTGTGAGTGTGCCAAGATGTTTTGTAGTCTTTCCTACCTCTTGAAAAACGATCGTAATGGAACCACTTTCTTTATCAAAATCTGCTATCGTAAGAGGTATCCTTTCTCCTCTATCATCAACCCTTATGATGACAAACTGACCTGCCCTTGCATTTCTTGCTATATGCGGGGCATCAACTATCATCAATTTTGTGACATCGCTGATGACCTCTTTGTGAATTATCCTATAGCCTGTCTTAGATGGAATCATTGAAACCCTCTTTGCCTCCTTTTATCCAAATATTCATCTACTACTGCCCAACTCTTCTGCCCTATTCTTTGCAGACATAAGGGTTGATAAGATTATATCATCAATGCCCCCTTGTCTTAATACATTCAGCCCAGCATAAGTAGTGCCGTTTGGGGATGTTACCATCTCTCTCAACCTTTCTGGAGTCAAGCCTGACTGTAAGACCTTTGCAGTGCCAATAAATGTCTGTATGGTTAATAGATATGCATCCTGTTGTGTAAGGCCCAAATGCATCGCAGACCTGATGAATGCCTCTACAATGTAAGCAAAAAATCCCGGACCACTGCCCGAAAGTGCTGTCACTGCATCCATCATCGATTCATCCATTACAACCGCCTCACCCACCGTCTTAAAGATGTCAACAATAGACTGAACCTCATCAGGCAATACCCCATCAGACACAGATATAACACTCATTCCCTGCTCAAACATGGCTGGCATGTTTGGCATCACCCTTATTACCCTATTCGTTGACAATAAACCACTGATGTAACCAATCTTTATACCTGCAGCAATGGAGACGATTATCTGTTGTGGCCTTACCTCAGTTTTTATCTCCTCTAAGACCTGACTAATGGTCTGAGGTTTGACCGCAAGAATCACAATACTTGACCTCTTAATAACCTCAATATTTGAGCCAACAAACCCTACCCCGTATTTTATCATAAGGTGCTTGACCCTTTGCTCTGAAGGGTCATAAAAGATGATATCTCTGTGTCTGTTTTGTGTGAGCCCCTTTATCAATGCCTCAGCCATGTTGCCACCACCTATAAACCCAATCATCCAGATACCTCCATGATTTATTTTCCCTGTATTGTAATAAGGAGATATTGTAACCTAAAAAATACCTATTAGGCTATCAAAAAACCCTGTCCGTATTTTGAAAAAAATGGCAGGAAGTTATGTAAAATCAATACGATAAGATGTGGGGACTGAGAGAACCCCCACCTTTCCTTTCTTACAGACATGTAAATATCGCTGAATTTTTAAGGCTCGGTGTTATACAATAATTTACGATTCATCACCTTGAAAGGAGTAGAAGAGTATATGATCGACGACAACCTCATGATTGAGTGCATAAAAAGACTGCTAAAAAAAGGGGGTGATTATGCCGATGTCTTTTGGGAGGATAGGAAGTCCCTGATGATATCGCTTGATGATAATAAGATTGACAAGATAAACATAGGTCATAGAGAAGGTGTGGGGATCAGGTTAATCCATAACCTAAAGACCTATTACGCCTATGGTAACAACCTATCTCCAAAACAGATACTTGCACTTTGTGACACCTTAAAAAACATCCCTGATGGCATCGACAGAGATATACAAATAGACAATATAAGATACCACCACGGAGAACCTGAAATTAAACAATTAGCAACATCCATAGGTATAGACAAAAAGATAAAGATGCTACAATCCGCTAATAGTGTAGCCCGCTCATATCATAGTGCTATAAAACAGCTAAAGGCTATTTATTCTGAGATGGATCAAGAAATTAAGATTGCTACACCACAAGGTGATATCGTTAGAGACAAAAGGGCTTATGTAACCGCCATGATTCATACCGTTGCTATAAAGGATGGTGAGATACAGACAGGATATGAGACCATAGGTGGTATGACAGGCTTTGAGATTTTTGATGATACACCGATTGAGCAGATTGCGCTCATATCAGCAAGTAGAGCAATACTTATGCTCAACGCACCAAAGATGAGGGGTGGGAGGATGCCTGTTGTTATATCATCATCTGCAGGTGGAACGATGATTCACGAGGCAGTAGGACACGGGCTGGAGGCAGATCTTGCAATGCAGGGCTTGTCTGTCTTTAGTGGCAAGATCGGCGAATTGATAGCATCTCCATTGGTAACCGTCATAGATGATGCAACCCTCGTAGGCAAGAGGGGTTCCTACCACTATGATGATGAAGGGACACCGTCAGCATCTACCGTTCTAATCAAAGAAGGGGTATTGATGACATACCTGTGTGATAGATTTAACGCCATCAAGTATGGGATAAGAACCACTGGCAACGGCAGACGGGAGACATACGAATCAAAACCAATAGTCAGGATGACAAATACCTTTATACAAAGTGGCACAGATGACCCTGATGATATCGTAAGGGCAACACCAAAGGGTCTCTTTGTGAAAAAGATGGGTGGAGGGCAGGTAAATACCGTCACTGGCGACTTTGTCTTTGATGTTCAAGAAGGTTATGTCATAGAAAATGGAGATATCGGACATGCTGTAAGGGGTGTAACCCTCATAGGTAATGGTATTGAGGTGTTGAAATCCATAGATATGGTTGGCAGAGACCTCGGTTTTTCAATAGGGACCTGTGGTAAGGATGGTCAAAGTGTGCCTGTGTCTGATGCAATGCCAACATTAAGAATAGGCGAGATGGTAGTAGGAGGGGTTAACGAATAAGGCATAATATTTTTCTAATCTGCTAAAATAGTTACCTTAATCTGCAAAAAATAACAGGAGGCTTATAAATGGCAAGATTTGAGGAGTTACAAATGATGTTGGTGGAGTCTGCCTCAAGGTATTTAGACATATATAGCATGCAGGTCTTCACAGAACAATTTACACTTGACAGAGAGAGTAAGATTTTTTTGACACTTTCAGAGATGGAGCAACCATATGTCATTAGTGCGACTGTATCATACACCTTCGATGCATTCCAGACAGGCTATAGCCTTCATATGGAAGAGCAAGACGAGGATGAAGAAGAACCCGAGACAGTGGTTGACACCACCATTGATCTCGAATTTAAGATACAGATACCTGTCTTGACAAACTACTCTATCATGGAGACCCTCTATGAACGGTTGTCATCAAGACTCGAAGATACCGCCTTAGAGATGGTATGTAAGGAATTCACAAGCACCAATGGTTCTTTTAAGGAGTATGAGATGGTCTATTACTACGACTTGGACTATGTCGATGGGTTAGATGCTGAGGTGTTAGATGAGATATTTAAAGAGTTGAGGGATACAATGGAGTTTATCTACAACGAGACAGATGAGTTTATTGATACATCCTGGTATGAGAGAGATACATAAAGGGATTAAACAGAGGTGACCATCATGAGGGATATAGATTTTAGGGCTATTGATACAGTCATGATTGATATGGATGGGACGATGCTTGATAAGTATTTCGATGATTACTTCTGGGAGCATCTTGTCCCTGAGATGTATGCTGAGAGACATAATATCCCACTGAACACTGCAAAAGAAGAATTGTTTAATCTCTATAAGTCCCATGAAAAGACACTAAACTGGACGGACATTGATTTCTGGTCAACCGAGTTAGACCTTGATATCCCCGCCCTTAAAGAACAGATAAGACATCTTATTGAAGTTCACCCAAATGTGGAGGACTTCCTGAAGGTAATGAAGGATATGGGCAAGAGGATACTGCTTGTAACAAATGCCCATTACAAGGTGCTTGATATCAAACTAAAAAAGACCAAGATCGGCAAATATTTTGATAAGTGTATCACATCATTTGAGATTGGATATCCAAAAGAGTTGATAGATTTTTGGAGAGAGTTTCAGCGGGTTATCCCATTTGAAAAACACAAGGTTATGTTTATTGACGACACCTGTGATGTCCTAAGAACCGCAAAAGACTTTGGCATACACTATGTTGTATTAAAACAAAAGGCGAGTTCTATGAAACCAGACAAGCCATGTCCAGATTTTTTTTCATTTCAGGATTTTGGCGAACTCATACTCATGGCTAACAGGCAGAGGTAGATGAAGGCAAAGCCACTCATAGTTGCCACCCTCACAGATAACGAGGTAAAAACAGACATGTTAGATGTAGTAGCCCATGCTGATGTTATTGAGTTGAGGGTTGATATGTTTGATAGAAAGGAACTATCCGATATCAAAGAGACCTTTACACAAGCCATTGAGATCTTTAAAAAACCTATTATCGGCACTATAAGAGACAGATCCGAAGGTGGTTTATTTGAATACAAAGACAGATCGTCTCTATATTTGGAGATATCAAGGTTTTGTAAATACATCGACATCGAACTCTCACACGGCAGTCTCATTCGAGAACTCAAACACCTTATAAGAGATAGCGATATAAGTTTCATCGGTTCATATCATAATTTTGTCAATACACCTGACTATTCTGAATTAAAAGCCATCCTTGACAATGGTGTAAGCCTCCATGTTGATATCACCAAAATAGCAGTCACACCACACACAGAGGATGACGTAAAGAGGCTTCTAAGGTTTACAGATATAAATCGTGACAGGCAGATTATAGCCATATCTATGGGCGACTTAGGGCGGGATTCAAGGATAAGTGGCGGACTTTATGGCTCAAGGATGACATATGGCTATGTAGTCAAGAAGACGGCTGAGGGACAGATTTACATACCAGAATTGCGTAGGGAGATAGACCTGTTATACGACTAATCACCTACAGACCTTTGGCACCACAAAGACATAAGGTTTATGACTTATGGGGTTTTGTCTTACCACAACAACGGTGTTATAGACCTCTTCGATGACATCATACTGGAGAACCTCATTAGGAGTGCCTATCATCTTTATAGTTCCTCTATCAAGCAATATGAGCCTTTCACAATACTCACTTGCAAGGTTTAACTCGTGCAATACTGTAATGGCAGTCATCCCCCTGTCTTTTATCAACGAGGTTATTGTGTCAAGTATCCTCACCTGATGGGATATATCAAGATACGAGATAGGCTCATCAAGCAGAATTATAGATGGCTCCTGTGCCAATGCCTTTGCTATTGAGACGAGTTGCCTCTCACCACCACTAAGTTCAGACATCAACCTATCCTTAAACCTCAATGTGTCTGTTAGATGCATACATTCTTGGCATATCTCAATGTCTCTTTTGGATTCAACAATCTGAAACCACCTAAAATGAGGAATCCTACCCAATAAGACAAAGTCCATCACCCTTAGGTCTTCTACAAAACTTGGTGTCTGAGTCACTACAGCGATCTTTTTTGAAAGTTCTTTTATCCCCATCTGCCTTATATCCTTGCCGAGTATCTCTATTGTGCCTGAAAAACAGTTTAAGAGTTTCGTCATTGCCTTAAGTAGGGTAGTCTTGCCAGAACCATTTGGACCTATGATGCCCAGATGCTCCCCATTATTTACCTCAAAACTCACACCCTTTAAAACAACTTCTTCATTATATCCGCAATAGATATCGTTTATTTTAATCATCCCCTGACTAACCTTCGATTGAGGATATACAGAAATATACTACCGCCTATCGCACCTGTTACTACCCCTACTGGCAATTCCAATGGCGATATGATAACCCTTGCGATGCTATCACAGAGAATCAGAAATGCAGCCCCAACGAAAAAAGAATTTATCATTAATATCCTGTGGTCATTACCTAAGATAAGCCTTAAGAGGTGAGGGACAAATAATCCCACGAATCCTATGATCCCACTCACAGATACAGACATCCCAGTAAGTAGTGATGCTAAAAAAAATAGTATAGTCTTAACCTTCTCTACATCCACACCGAGATGATGAGCCTCTTCCTCGCCTATGCTCAATGCATTTAAATCCCTTACAAAGAGACACGATACTAAGCATCCCATAATAGAGACAAGGATAGAGACAGATATCAGAGAGTAATTTGATTCTTGAAGTGATCCCATAATCCAAAAGACTATACCCTGCAGGTCTTCTGTCTTTGACAATGCCATTGTCAACATGATAACTGAGGATGATATAAAACTTATCATCACACCCATCAGTAACATACCATGGACCCTCAAAACCCCCCTCTTAAAACTCAGATAATAGACAGTCAACATAACGAGTATAGAACCTAAGAATCCAAAAAGTGGCAAGATCCAAAGACCAACCATACGATGTAGCCCAAGCACTATACAAAAACACACCATAGATGCGGCACCACCAGATATCCCAAGCGTATAAGGGTCAACAAGTGGATTTCTAAACATACCTTGTAGTATCAAACCAGATATCCCCAACGCACCACCCACTGCAATGCCCATTAGCAGTCTCGGTAGTCTGATGTCAAGGAGTATAGTGGATTCAATGGAATATTCAGACTTGATGATGTCTGATATGGTCTTTAACATGTCTATCCCTGATGCCCCGACAGATAGACTGAAGATAGACACTGCTATTAACATGATGAAACAGATGAGGGTATATACAAGCCATTTTAAAAATCGATTTGCCAAGTTGCCTAATTGATCTTATCCTTATGCAGGAGGTTTATCAACTCCTCAACGGTCTCAACAAAGGTGATAGGGGTTGGACTACCGAGCCTATAGGAATCTATAGCATATATCCTACCATGCCTCACCGCATTCATCGTCTTATATCTAAGCCAGGCAGTCCTCTCTTCTTCTGTGGCTATGCCCATGTTCATTATTAGGATTACGTCTGGATTTTGTTCAACAACCTTTTCTCTACTATACACACCAGAGCCTGCACCTTGAGCAATATTGATACCACCAGATAGGGTGATCATGTCATTGACAAATGAATCATCCGTTATTGTGAATAATGGCCTTGCTCCTATCTGGACAAAGACCCTCGGCTTATTTTTAAATACGATCTTTGATCTTAACTCATCAAGCCTTCTTCGGGCATTCCTTACTATCTCATCTGCCTCTTTTTGTCTTCCTATGAGGCCTCCAAGTTTTAAGAAGTCCGCATTTACATCGTTAAAGTCCCTTGCCAAAGTGAAGTGGACAACATAAAAACCGAGTCTCTTTAACTTCTCTAAAGCCCTAATATCTGTAAGGGGTGTGGCTATTATGATATCGGGTTTGAGTCTTGATATCTTCTCAACACTTATGTTTGTGACCCCTCCAACCCTTTCCTTTTTTTGAGCATCTGGCGGTCTTATACAGTAGTTTGTTACCCCAACAATACTGTCACCTTGACCAAGAAGATAGATACCTTCTGTTATAGCAGGTCCTAAGGAGACTATCCTCTTAGGTCTATCAAATGCCTCAACCACCTCGATAATGGCCTCGGCCAGCGCGGCATCATCTCCCACCGGCACG
>JBDNDH010000047.1:0-7713 GCA_046719235.1 Thermodesulfovibrionales bacterium | reverse complement strand
TGTTCCAAAGTGGCTTATTGGAGACCCCTTGAGGATCTCTCAAATACTCACCAATCTCGTCAACAACGCCGTCAAATTTACAGAAAAAGGTGAGATTGTTGTATCTGTGAAACTAAAGGAGTTAAAAGACCGAGAGGTTACCTTGTTCTTCTATGTCTCTGATACTGGTATAGGGATGACCGAAGAGCAGATGGCAAATTTATTTAAACCATTTGTGCAGGCTGATAGTTCTACCACAAGAAGATATGGCGGCACTGGTTTAGGCTTAAGCATCGTCAAGAGACTCGTTGACCTCATGGGTGGAGAGGTAGGGGTGGAGAGTACAAAAGGTGCTGGTAGTATCTTTTACTTCACATTACCTCTGATGGTATATAGATTTGAAGACTTGAAGGCTAGGCTTTTACCTTCTCAATTACACAATCAACGGGTGCTCGTTGTTGATGACAATGCCACAGCAAGGTTAATCCTCAAAGAGATGCTTGAGTCTTTTTCATTTAAAGTGGATGTAGTATCTTCTGGTCTTGAGGCAATAGATCTTATAAGCAACAATGCGTCAGACCACTACTTTCTTGTTATATTAGACTATAAGATGCCACAACTTGACGGCATAGAAACAGCAAAGAAATTGTCATTACTGAGGGAAGAGAAGAATATACCTAATACCATCATCATGGTATCTGCATTTGGTAGAGAGGAATTAAAGCAAAAGGCATCTGAGGCAGGAATCGATGGTTTTTTGACAAAACCTATCAAGCCTTCCGAACTGTACAATCTAATACTGGAAAGTTTGAATCTAAGATCTCTAGAAGACAATGGCGATGATGCTGGAATGGCCTCAAGGTTGGAGACATCGGAATTGCAAGGTGTAAAGGTGCTTATTGTAGAAGACCATGATATCAATCAGCAGGTAGCAAGGGAGCTATTGGAGTCTGTAGGCGTTATGGTAGATTTGGCGATAAACGGTTTAGAGGCTGTCAATAAGGTAAAAAACGGTGAGATGTATGATGCCATACTTATGGATATTCAAATGCCTGAGATGGATGGTTTGGAAGCAACACGGATAATACGAACTATACATAGCCTTGAGGCACTACCAATAATAGCGATGACTGCTCATGCAATGACTGAAGAGAAAGAGAAGTGTTTTGCTGCAGGCATGAACGACCATATCCCAAAACCAATAAAACCTGAGGAACTTTACAGCAAACTCCTTAAGCATCTGAAGAAGAACATATTATTAAACAAGAGGATTCATATTGATGATACACAAAAGTCTGTAATATTACCAAGACAACTCCCCGGTATTGACATAGCCCTTGGACTTAAACGGGTAAATCAAAACAAGAAACTCTTCCTAAGCATAATAAACAGGTTCATAAATGAAAACAAAGATACCAGTAATGTTCTTGGAAAAGCCATCAAAGAAAAGAGATACGATGAAGCAATAAGCATACTACATAAGCTCAAAGGGACATCAGGTGCTATCTCTGCAAATAGACTCTTTGAGAGTGTAAAAGAATGCGAAAGGGCAATTAAGACTATCCAATCAGAAGATGAAATAATAATATTATTTGATGAGGTTGATAAAAACTTAAAAGAGGTGCTCTCTGCTGAGCAATACCTCCATCCAACAGATACATCAGATACGTCATCAAGTCAATTGCCTTTGGATATGGATGAGATCATAGAGGATGTAAATCTCCTACTATCCAAATTGGAAAAAAACGATCTGTCTGCAATTGATCTGTTTCAAAAGATAAGAAAGGTCCTACAAGATGTTGCTGATCAGTCAGTCTTGGATGAAATAACCTCAAGTTTAAACAGGTTAGAATTCCGCTCTGCGAAAGACCATCTTGATGAATTGTTATCAAGATTGAAAACTGAAGACTAAAAAATAAACTTATTAATAATTTTTATAAGTCTTTGTTTTTTTATGTGTTATTATGTATGATGTCCGATTGGTTGACTTGCAGGGAAAAAATAACTATGGAGGGAGCCGTATGAGAAGGGTTTTGTTTGTGTTGATGTTTGTGCTGTGCATCTCTTTGGTATTATTTAGCCACAAAGACTGTTATTCTGCTGGTTATGCCCTCATTGAGCAAGGTGTTAGCGGTTTAGGTAACGCCTATGCTGGCGGTGCAGCAAGTGCACTTGATGCAACTACTATCTTTTACAATCCTGCTGGGATAACAAGATTTAACTATCCTCAGATTATTGGTGCTGGTCATGTAATTATACCAAGTGCCAAGTTTACAAACGAGGGGTCAACGCACATACTTCAGAGTAAAACAGGCATTCCATTAAGGGGAGACAACGGAGACGATGCTGGGGTGACTGCATTTGTGCCTAATTTATATTTTTCTATGCCTTTGAACAATAAATTATTCTTTGGTGTAGGTATTTACTCGCCTTTTGGTCTGGAAACCAACTACGGAAGTACTTGGGTTGGAAGGTATCATGCAATAAAATCCAATATGATGACCATAAATGTCAATCCTACCATTTCATATAAGGTTACTGAAAATCTGAGTCTCGGACTTGGTATTAGTGGACAATATATCAAGGCAGAACTTACCAATGCCATAGATTTTGGCACTATGGATGCACTTGGTGTGTTTGCACCAATAAGGATTGGGCTTACCCCCCAGATGGCTGATGGTTTTGCAAAGCTAAAGGGAGATGGATGGGGTGTTGGTTTTAACATTGGGGCATTGTATGAGTTTACTAAGGATACAAGGATAGGGGTGTCATATCGTTCAAGGATTAAACAAAAATTAAGTGGTGATGCGGAGTTTTCAAATGTGCCATCTGCCCTATCACCACTGCCTGTCTTTAAGAATGGTGGAATCAAGGCAGACATCACATTGCCGGATTCACTGTCTGCAAGCCTTTATCACAATATAAATGAAAAATGGGCAGTAATGGGAGACGTAACATGGACAGGATGGCGCACTTTTGATGAGTTAAGGATAAGGTTTGACAACCCTGCACAGGCAGATGCCGTGACAACAACAAAGTGGAAAAACTCCATGCGTTATTCACTTGGTGTCTCTTTTAAACCGATTGACAGCCTCACATTGAGAACAGGTGTTGCTTATGATGAAACCCCCATCCCAGATGCCCTACACAGGACACCAAGGATACCTGATACAGACAGGACATGGATAGCCTTTGGAGCCGGATACAAACTGACTGAAAGGATAAATATTGAGGGTGGATATGTACACATATTCTTTAGAGAGGCATTCACTGACAAGAATCCTGTTGGAGAAGATGCGGTCAGGGGTGGTCTTAAAGGCTCTTACAAAGGGCATGTAGATATCGTTAGCCTTCAACTCACTTACAGATTCTAACCATGCAGTTACACGAGAGATTTATCCATATTGCCAGGCAGTATAGCGGTAAACTTGCCTTTAACGATCGCTATTCTAACAGAAAGGTTACATATGGAAAGGCACTCATAGCATCACTTTTACTTGCAAGTAAGATTAAGAGATTTAGAGACCTACATATTGGCATAATGATCCCTACCTCTGCTGGTTGTGCCTTTTCTGTAATTGGGGCATTGATGGCTGGTAAGGTTCCTGTAATGATCAATTACTCAACAGGTGCAGCCAACAACGCACGATATGCCCAAAAGAAGTGTGGTTTTCATACCATTATTACATCAAGGGCACTCATAGAGAAGATCAATTGTCCAGTAGTTGAAGGTATGATATTCATAGAAGATATAGTAGAAAAGATTAAGACAAGGGAGAAGTTAAGGGCAGCGGTATTATCCCGACTCCCTATGGGCTTACTTAAAAAGATTGTCCATTGCGGTGATGAGGGAGAGACCTCTGTGATACTATTTACCAGTGGAAGCGAAAAGGACCCTAAGGCGGTGGAGTTAACACATAAAAATATCCTGTCCAATATTGAGGGCTTTAGTTCAATGGTTGATTTAGACCATAAAGACATAATACTGGCTAATCTGCCATACTTTCATGTCTTTGGGCTGACGGTCAACCTTTGGACACCCCTTTATCATGGTATGACTATTGTATCGTATGCTAATCCCTTAGAGTTTCAAACTGTCTGTGAGATCGTTCGTCAAGAAAGGCCTACCGTAATGGCAGGGACACCGAGCTTTTGGTGGGGATACCTAAAAAAATCCGAAAAGGGTGACTTTGACAGCCTGAGGATAATGATTAGTGGCGCAGATAAGTGTCCTCAACCACTTAGGGATGGTTTTATGGAAAAACACTCAAAGGTGCTGCTTGAGGGATATGGAACTACAGAGACATCCCCTGTAATCTCCACAAATACCCCCACACACAACAAGCCTGGCAGCATCGGCAGACCATTACCAAATGTGCAGGTAATGATAGAGAACTATGAAACGGGCAACGTCTGTAAACCTAATGAAATCGGTAGGATAATGGTTAAGGGTGACAATGTGATGAAGGGTTACTTCAATGATATTGAAGAGACATCTATGAGGATTAGACACGGCTGGTATGACACAGGAGATATGGGATATCTGGATGAAGATGGCTATCTGTGGCATTCTGGCAGGCTAAAAAGATTCGTCAAGATAGGTGGAGAGATGGTATCACTTGTAAAGATTGAAGATACACTTGAAAAGATATTACCTCAAGACATCAATTGTTGTGTAGTAGAGGTGCCCGATGAGACAAAAGGTGCAAGGATAGTTGTAGCAGTCACCCAAAAGATTGATGAGAAAAAGATACTCAAGCAACTATCATCGATGTTGCCAAACATTGCGATACCAAAACAATTTGTTGTAATGAGTGAACTTCCTAAGATGGGTAGTGGTAAGATAGATTTTAGAAAGGTTACAGATAAGGTTATCTCCACATTAAGGGAAGGCAGATAGCCTTCCCTACATTGTTAATACTTATAAAAAATGACAATAGGCAAGATAGAGATCTCCAGAGATGCCTGCAAGGGTTGTGGATACTGTATTGAGGTCTGCCCTAATAGATGTATAGTCTTTGACAATACTCTCAACCAAAAGGGCTACATACCTGCCCTGTTTTCCAAAAGAGAACATTGTATCGGGTGCACACACTGTGCTGTTATATGCCCTGAGATTGCCATTACAGTATGGCGTGCGACAACCCAAAGAACTAAAGGAAAAATAAGAAAAACCAAGACCAAGTAATCATGGTCTTATGATAAATCTTAATAGAAGATTGATAAAGATGTGTATAAGTAATGGAGTGGGTTATAGAGAACTTGGTTTTAAGTTCCTTATCGTAAATAAAAAAATGCCATAAAGGAGCGTTGCCGATGATAAATTTAAAGTCTTACCTTACATTGCTGTTTATCTCATCTTTTTTACTATGTATGCCAAGTATATGTTATTCAAACACTAATCAGGCATATCAACAGGCTAAGGAATCATTTGAAAACTTTAATAAGGTCTATTCTGTGACCCATGAAACCATCAACACTACACATGAATTTTTTGCGAAGTTTAACCGTGGAGTAACTACTTGGCGTAATGCAGTTTCAAGGGAGACACAGAATAGGGGGATTGAGGAGATAGATACAATTCCAGATGAAAGGATTGAGGCCGTCATAGATGCCTTGTTTGAAAAGGCAAAAGAAACAGTAGGCGTGTCTCTTAATATTGAGATACCACAATCTATGAAGGATAAGGCAACTGAAAAACTAAGGATAAAATTCAAGGATAAGGTCCCACCCCGAGTTGCCAATAGGCTTGGATACATGTATACCTTGAGTTCAGTGGACAGAAAACTAAGGGAAAATGGCACATATGAAAAGATACAGATGATTAAAGATGGTTTTGATAAGGGATCAAAACTCCTCAATAATTTCAAAAATGTTATGCAATTTATAGATATATTTTCTCCACAAAGCGATACAAACACCCCTGTAGGAAGGCTTAAAAATGTAAACAATTTGCTCTCGTTGATCTCTGAGATCGCCAAGCCAATACCACTGATGAGCAACATCATCGATAATTACGCAAGGGTTACAGAATCATTTGAGGTTGCCTTGGAAGACCTTGACAAAAAATTAAAAGATGCCAGACAAGGTTCACTCTGTGGACAAAGGGGCGTTGATACCGATATACAGAACTTTTTTAATAAACACTATCCAGCAGAAGACTGCCTTACCTATTTTGCCTTGGCCTCAAGTCAGTATCCACACCTCTCTCCGATAAGGGGATGGATAGGTGGTGAAAGGACACAGATCTTTTTATGGTTTGATAATGAAGGTACTATGATTAACGGTAGTAACTTCCAGATCATATACTCACTATTTAGTGCACTCAAGGATAGTTACAATTATGCCAAATATGCAAGACAGGATAGTCTTTTTTATCTGATGAAGGCAGTTCATAAAAGCGATATAAAGGCAATTGTGGATCGTTTTAATGCCTTTTATATGAAGTTTGAAAAAGACTATAAGTTTAAAGAGGTACTTGAGATGGAAGGCTTACTCAAGGGAGTAAACTATATATCTCTCAATGGGAATACCATGGATTATAGTATGGGAAGCTCTCAAGAGGAGTTTATAGGACTGTGCTTTTTCAATAGTAGATTTAGGGATGATGTAAGGGCGATCTATGATAAGTATAAAGATGCCTATGTGATAAATGGCAATATCAAGACAAATCCTCCAAGCGTCGTTATCGGTAAGATATCAGTACTTGTTGACAATGAACCTGCAAAGGATCTCAAATGTGCTGAAAGCTGCACCTTCAGACACCTGATATTCAAAGATAGATATGCCATTAAGGTGACGGCAGAAGGGTTTAAAGATTTCAATAAAACCTTTGTTAGGGACTATTACCCTTATGTAGATCTTGCTATGGCATCTATGAAGATAAATGCAGATAAAAAAACTGTATTGGTGGGGGATAGGGTTGTGCTCACAGCGATTGTTGAGGGCAATGTCACTCAAATCGGCAAGTTCTATTGGTCTATAAACGGTAGCCCGTATGGTGGGGATACAGACAGGGCAGAATTTATCCCCAATCAGGCAGGTGTTTATAAGGTAAATGTCACGATGGCCGATCAGAGAGGTAGACCAATGCTTGAGGCATTTCTATCTGTTAATGTTATAGAAAGGCTGTCTCTATTTATACAAGGTCCTTCAGATGTTGAAAAGGGATTAGAGGCGACACTCTATGCCCAGATAAAGGGAGGTCTTCCCAATCAAAAATATTCTTACACATGGTCATTGAATGGTCAAAAATATGGTGGTAATGACAATTTTATCAAGGTGAAGATTGATAAAGAGGGTAGTTACTCTATAAAGGCTACACTATGGGAATGGGCTAAAGAACTAAACAGTTGGAAAAAGATAACTGATGCCTCACATAACATAGCGGTAAAACCACCACAACCCATGAATCTTGGTGTAAAACTCATAGGACCATCCACCGGCGATGTGGGCATTGAGTTTGCCTTTTACGCAAACATTCAAGATGAGAATAAACTAAAAGACATTCTTAAGGACTCTCAGCCAAGGATATCTTATAGTTGGCAGGTAAATAACAGGGCATATGGTGGACATCAGGATTCACAGAGGATAAGATTTGACACAGCAGGTAAACATACGATTACCGTTATTGCTTGGGTGTGGAAACCTGTAGAAAAGAAATGGATAAAGATTGGCGATGGGAGACATTATTTTGACGCTATTCCAAAGACTATTACATATGTATTATCTGTC
>JBDNDH010000046.1:0-7727 GCA_046719235.1 Thermodesulfovibrionales bacterium | reverse complement strand
CCATAGCAAGCAGCCATAACAATAAGAAAAACGCCATCATTGCGGTGACAAAATCCGCATACGCAACCTTCCAACTACCACCATGGGCAGCGCCATGACCCTTTTTGACCTTTTTAATGATAATAATCTTTGACTTCTCAGCCATATAAGATCCCCTCTACACCCAGAACCTTTTTTATAGTATCATTATCGTGCCCCCTTCTGATGAGCATCTGGGATAGTCTCTTTTTGTTTTCAGTATCGTCTTTAGATTTTAAAAGTTTCCTCTTTTTATTTACAAAACATATAGCAGACCTGATGTATTCGTCTTCAGGGATAGAGAGATTTGAGATCAACTCCTTCCTTATACCTTTAGATATCAAGAATTGCTTTATGCCATATCTACCATAGTTTTTTTCCTCTAATGCAACCTTGAGCAATCTTCCTAAGAGTCTATCCTCGTTTAGATAACCCAGAAGGTTAAGCCTCTCAATTACCATATCAACGGTCTTATCATTATAACCTTTTTTGAACAATCTATCTCTGATGTCTGACTCACTCCTATCCCTAAGTGTAAGGAGCCTCAAGGAGTAGTCCAACGCCTTTTGATAATCTACTGTATCTTTATTCTTGTGGCTCAACCCTCTTTACCAGCCCTGCAGATGCTATTATCTTATTGATTATCTCCTCTGAGATATCAGGGTTCTTTTTTAGATAATCCTTGACATTTTCCCTGCCCTGCCCTATCCTGTTTGAATTGTAGCTATACCATGCACCTGACTTTTCTATGATGCCCCTTTCAACCCCAATGTCTATAATCTCTCCTATCCTTGAGATACCTTCATTGTAATAGATGTCAAACTCTGCCTGCCTGAATGGTGGTGCTACCTTGTTTTTTACTATCTTTACCCTCACCCTGCTTCCTACCGTGTCTTGACCGTCTTTTAGGTTGTCTATCTTCCTGATATCAAGCCTCATAGATGCGTAAAATTTCAGTGCATTTCCACCTGTAGTGGTCTCTGGACTACCAAACATAACACCCAATTTCATCCTTATCTGATTGATAAATATAACAGTGCACTGCGATTTTGAGATGGCTGCAGTGAGTTTTCTCAATGCTTGACTCATAAGCCTTGCCTGAAGTCCCATATGTGCCTCACCCATCTCACCCTCAATCTCAGCCTTCGGGACAAGTGCTGCAACAGAATCTATCACTATGATATCTACCGCACCGCTCCTTACAAGCGTCTCTGCGACCTCCAGTGCCTGCTCACCAGTGTCGGGCTGTGATACGAGCAACTCTTCAATATTTACACCAAGCCTACCTGCATAATTTATATCAAGGGCATGTTCGGCATCTATAAATGCAGCAACCCCGCCGAGCCTCTGTGCCTGTGCGATGGCACTTATAGCAAGGGTGGTTTTTCCAGAGGATTCTGGTCCAAATATCTCAACAACCCTACCCCTCGGAAACCCACCAACTCCCGTTGCAATATCAAGAGATATAGAGCCAGTAGGGATAGTCTGGATGCCCTCTGCAATATTGCCTGCACCTAATCTCATGATGGAGCCCTTGCCAAAACTCTTCTCTATCTGCGATATAGCACTCTCAAGAGCCTTTAGTCTATCTTTGTTCATCAACAAATCCCTCCTGTTTTTCTCATCGTTAATGAAAATCAGATTTATTATAGCATGTAATAAAGTTTGTGATAGGTATTTTTGGCATGTATGATATGTGAGGCTTTATAATCATTTCGATGTGCGAAACCTAATGACTGCATCTCTTAACTTATCAAATGATACAGGTTTGCTGAGAAAATGGTTCATTCCTGCCATCTTGCACCTCTCAAAATCCTCCTTTGTCGCCAAAGCAGTAAGTGCGATTATAGGCACATTAGGATCTCGTACCCCTTCAGTGCCACTTCTGATTAAATTTGTTGTCTCAAAGCCATCCATAAGGGGCATGTGACAGTCCATCAAGACCAATAGATAATCCTCATTCCTTAGTGCCTTTAAGGCATCAAATCCGTTTTCAACCACATCTACACAAAGACCCATCCTTTCAAGCATCATCTTTACTACCATTTGGTTCATAGGATTATCCTCTACAACGAGTATCTTTTGAGATGTATTGATGGGCTCTGCCTTTACAACAGATGGCACTTTCTGGAGTTGAGACCGCTCATCTTCTTGTGTCGTCTTGAGGGTAATAGTGAGTGTGAATTTGGAGCCCTCACCATATGTACTTTCTACACTTATCCTCCCTCCCATTAGATTTGCTAATCTCTGAGATATTGCTAAACCCAGTCCAGTCCCACCATACTGTTTGGTGGTAGAGTTATCTAACTGACTAAATGCATTAAACAGCATATGCATCTTTTCCTTTGGTATACCGATGCCCGTATCCTTTATTGACATGCTAAAGGACACATAGTTTTCATACCTTGATATCATCTGGGCTGATATACTAACCCCGCCTTTGTGGGTAAACTTGATGGCATTGCCAATGAGGTTTACCAAAATCTGCCTAAGCCTTCCCCTGTCTCCTAAGTATGTATCGGGGAGGTCATCGTCTATATGGTATGAAATAGAGAGATCTTTCAGGCTTGCCTGAGGGGTAAACATATCAACCAATTCAGAAAACAACACCCTTAGACTAAATGATTCTTCTTCAATATCTATCCTGCCTGCCTCAATCTTTGAGAAATCAAGTATGTCATTTATTATATTCAAAAGGCTATTTGCGCTACTGGAAATTATATTACAATAATGACGTTGTTCATCGGTTAGATCCATTGAGATGAGTATATCTGACATGCCTATGATGGCATTCATGGGTGTTCGTATCTCATGGCTCATGTTTGCTAAGAATTCAGACTTCGCCTTATTTGCATGTTCTGCGGCCTCCTTTGCGATAGCAAGTTGCATCTCCATACGCTTTCTGTCAGTGATATCAACGGCTGTCCCACTGTGGTAGATTATCTTACCACTAACGTCTCTGATAGCAAATGCCTTTGCCCAGATCCACCTTATCTCACCATCAGGGCGGGTTATCCTGTATTCAATGTCAGAGTCGGCATTATTCTTATTATAGTGATCGAAATGCCTCAATAACATGTCAATATCGTCTTTATGGACTGCCTTCAAAAAACTATTTGGGTCTTCATAGAGTTCACTACAAGGCCTTCCCCATATCTTCTCATAGGCTGGACTAATATACAGTATCTTTGTATTGTCTGCAGAGCGTAACCAAAAGACATCCCTCATATTGTCGGTCATGATACGGAGCCTTTCCTCGCTCTCTTTAAGAGCCTGTTCGACATTTTTTAGGTGTGTGATGTCTATATGCGAGCCTGCCATCCTGTATGGACAGCCACTACTGTCTCTTAATGCCTCACCCTTTGCAAGTATCCATACATAATGCCCATCCTTATGCCTCATCCTAAATTCGTTCCTGTATTCCGATTCCGTCCCCTTTAGATAATCGTTTATAAAATTAGTAACCCTCTCAAGATCATCAGGGTGTAGATTATCAAAAAAGGTCTCTATTTTATTCTCTAAATCACTGTCCTCATATCCCAGCATCCTCTTCCACATGGGCGACAAATACAATTTGTTGTTTCTTATATCCCAGTCCCAAATGCCGTCCCTTGACCCCTTTATTGCGAGTTCAAAGAGTTCTCTGCCCTTTCTCAACTCCTCTTCTGCCTTTTTCATCTCTGTTATATCATGAAAGATGCCCTGTAGGTATGTCTTGCCCTTTATTTTGATAAGGCTTGCAGATATTGAGACTATTGATATATTACCCTTTGAGTCTATGACCTCTACCTCTTCATGCTTGATAGACGCACTTCTTATGGCTTCTCTGAATAATTCTTCATAGTATTGTCTTTTGTCAGGTGGATGAAGCATAGATTGATGCATCCCGATTATCTCTTCCTTCTTTCTCCCAATAAGCATCTCTGCTGCCTTGTTTGCATCTGAGATCAAGCCAGTATCAATATCAGCGATAAATATTGCATCGTTAGCATTGTCAAAAAATGCCTGGTATGTCTTTTCTACATCCCTCAATATCTCACTGAGCATTGATAATTCATGTGTCTTGGCGTGAACCTGTCTAAAAAGGCTTGTCTTTTCGATTAACAACTCCTTGTTAGTTTTAATAATCTCTGTAATATCCCTATTACTTAATCTCCTACCAAGATAATATCCATCAGGGCTATAAACAAAATTGCTTCTCTGCTCGATCCACTTTATGGTAGTTTCACGAGCAATAATCCTAAATCTATGTGGTTTATTGCCCTTTGAGATATCTCCACCCCAGTGTTTGCGAAATCCTTCCAGATCATCTGGATGGACAATGCTAAAAATAAATTCAGGGTCATCTATAAAATTTTGAGGGGGATACCCTGTGATATCCTCACAAGCAAAAGAGCAAAAAATAATCTCATCGTTTGGTGTTACCCACATTTCCCAATCGTAAGTAAAATCAGCAGCAATTTTATAAAAGTCACCATTTGCCTTTAGTCGCTCAATGATATGTCTATAGTCCCCTGTGATATCATTCATCCCTGCCACCCCATCCAGTTTCTACTCTCTTTTTTTAAGAGCAGGATGTGTTTGTCTTCAATTGCAGATTTTATCAAACTGCCAATAAACCCAATAAACTTTAGTTTCTTAACAAAAGGCATAGCAAGCCAACCAACAGCAAGGTGCCTGCCAAGACTCACCACCTCTCCAAGGACCTTTGGGGTATACGGGATGAGTTCCTGCCTTGTTATGAGCCCATACACGTTGTCTGCAACTAATCTTCCTTGCTGTAATGCAAACTGAGCCGCTGCGGGGACAGGTTTATTTGTTGCTGGATTCATAGCCAGTGCATTGTCACCAAGCGCAAAGATATATGGATAATCAATAGCCTGCAGATATTGATTTACCAATATCCTTCCCATCTGCCCTGTCTTTAGTCCACTTGATTGAAACAACTCTGTTATCCTGATACCACCTGTCCATATAAGGGTGTATGACCTTATGGTCTCACCTGTAGAGAGCACAACGGTATCAGCACTTCTCTTGGTGATAAACCTATTTGTCAGGATAGTAACCCCTTTTTTTTCTAATCTCTCTTGTATCTCCCTTGAGAGCCCCTCCTCAAGGCTCGGAACTAATCTCTTGCCCCCTTCAATCACTATGACCTCAAAGCTCTGGGGATGGTGTCCTTTCTTAAGATAATCTACCAGCTCAGCTGCAAACTCTACCCCTGTCAATCCCCCTCCACCTATAACAAACCTCAGAAGGTCTCTTTGGTTATTATAGTTTGTTGAAAGCCTTGCCTCTTCACACACACCGTTAATGTGTTCAAATATCGCCTGAGCATCATCAAGGGATTGTAGTGTAAGTGAATGTTCCCTTAATCCCTCAATATTATAAAAGTTTGTGATACTACCCAAAGAGACTACCAGAAAGTTAAATGATAATTCCATATCTCTTAGCCTCACAGACCTGCCCTCAGGGGATATTGATACTACCTCTCCCTGTATGAACTTTATCCGTGTCTTTTTTATTATGTTTTCTATAGGCACTGATACCACTACATTCCTCACAGCAGCCTCATGGAGCTGTGTCTTGTATGTATGAAAAGGGTTTTTATCTATGATGTAGATATGGGTCTCAGTGTTGTATTTAAACAAAGAATACAATTTTAGGGCACATGTCAATCCCCCATAGCCTGCCCCCAAGATGACTATAATCTTTGCCTTATCCATCACTGAAATATTAACATAAGTAAACTACTATTTTTACCCCAATTCTATTTATACGACACACCCCAAAGCACTAACTGAGCCATCCTTTATCTAAGAGTTGTCTTTAGCATCTTTCTTACAGCCCTGATTAACCTTTCTTCTTATTGTCCTTAAGCTTATGCCGAGTGCCTGTGCTGTCTTGGTCTTGTTATTGTTAAATCTTTTTAGTGTTTCATGTATTATAAGGTCATTTATTTCGGACATCTTGAGATCCTTAGGAATGTGATAGTATCTATCTGTATCAATATATTTTTCTGCGCATTGATAATGTCTTTTATAGGTTAGACTATCTTCAAGGTGGGGATAGATATAGACAGGAAAGACCTTTTCTATATTATATGGAAGAAATGTTGCAACCCTCGTCATCACATTTCGTAATTCTCTAACATTGCCCTTCCAGGGATAAGACTCCAGAAGATGAACAGTCTCTGGTGAAAATGGGGGAAATGGCGGATTCCAGCCCCTTTCTGTTAGACCCCTCTCTAAGAAATGTCTTGCAAGTAGAATGATATCCTCTTTTCTTTCCCTTAATGGGGGCAGATTTATCTTGAGGATGTTCAACCTATAATAAAGATCAGCCCTAAATAACCCCTTCTCTACTGCATCCGAGAGATTGGTGTTGGTTGCTGCAATTATCCTGACATTAACCCTTATAGGTTCATGTCCTCCAACCCTGTAAAACCACTTGTCCTCGAGCACCCTTAGCAGTCTAACCTGAAGGTTTAGCGCCATATCACCAATCTCATCAAGAAAAAGGGTGCCATTATGCGCTATCTCAAACTTGCCTTTTCTGGTGTTTACTGCCCCTGTAAATGCACCCCTTTCATGTCCGAAGAGTTCACCCTCTATGAGGCTTTCGGGTATAGCACCGCAGTTTAGTGGGACAAAGTTCTCTCTTGCCCTGCTACTGAGGCTATGTATAGCCCTTGCTACAATCTCTTTACCAGTTCCAGTCTCCCCACTGATAAGCACTGTATGGTCTGATCGTGCTATCTCTGGTAGGTTTCGTAGCGCCTTCTGCATCACAGAAGAACGGAATATGAAGAAAGGCTTTACTTCCCTTATGAGCGGCTCAACTATCTGAAGTGATTTGGTTTCTCCTCTGATCTTGCCGAGCGCAAGTTCAATCTTTGCCTTCAACTTAAGGGGACTTATTGGTTCAAACAGATAGTCCTCAATAAGTGAAGACAGATTTGATGACGGTGGTTCTATCCCTTCATACTCTTGCCCTATCAGCAGATAAAATAGCGTCTCGGGATTGGCAGACTTGTATTGTTTAATTAGTTCAAGGCAATCCTCATCAACAAGGTCTATATCCGCAATTACTACATCTACAGAATTTTCCTGCAATAACATCCTTGCAGATTGGATATCGCTAACGTGGTATGCCCATAGTCCTTTATCATTACAGTCATTCTTAATCCTATTAAAGAAATCTACGCCTCTGTCTATGATTAGGATATTGATGAGTTGGCTCACCTTAAGGGTTTAGTCTTCTTTTTTAGGCAGTTTGTTCTTTAGTTTAATCCCAACCTGATCCATCACGACCTTGAGCATACTCAGGTATATCTTCAGTTCATCAACTGTTGGGTCAAGGTTGTCCTTCTGGTCTTTAATGACCCCAAAGCTCGTCTTACCTGTGGATTTGTTGTGTCTAATAATAATCTCGTATACCATCCTTCCACCCCCTCTGTAGTTTAGTCTCTAAATAAAAAGAGGGTGTTATTATAACAAATGATTGTAACTAAACCAAAAAAACGAAGACATCCCAAAAAGGTATTTTTAAAAAGTTTATTTTTGAAGATGATGATTTTTATACATCTACTTATGTTGAAGAATTGTTAGATTTATTTTCTTCTTTTGATCTTATTGGACATGATCCGACTATATATTACTACATTCCCACAAGTTCATATCTAAGACTTCCGTATAAAACGAATATCA
>JBDNDH010000045.1:0-7760 GCA_046719235.1 Thermodesulfovibrionales bacterium | reverse complement strand
GCAACAAATGTGTGCTCTGGGAAGTTTAGTGGCTTACCGTAAATAGCAGAAATCTCTCTTGCGATGCCCAAGACGCTTAAACAATCCGGTCTATTCGGTGTGACATTGACATCCAAGACTACATCATTAGGATGGTATTCTAATCCCTCTACCTCAAGCCCTACCATAGTAAGGCGATGTGCAAGGGATTCAGGTTTATCACTAAAATCTACAAACTCTCTCAACCAGCTCAGTAGGACCTTCATCAGAACTGCCCCAAAAATCTGATATCATTCTCGAAAAACAATCTTATATCGTTGATTGAGTATCTAAGCATCGTCAATCTCTCCACACCCATACCAAAGGCAAAACCTCTGTATATAGATGCATCATAGCCAACATTTTCAAAGACCTTTGGATGAACCATCCCTGCACCCATTACCTCAAGCCACCCTGTCTCCTTACAAACCCTACAACCCTTACCCTTGCATATGATACAGCCAATGTCTACTTCCACTGAGGGCTCGGTAAATGGGAAAAAACTTGGCCGAAAACGGACACCCACATCACTGCCAAACAATTCCTTGAGAAATACCTCTAAAACACCCTTAAGATAACTAAAGGTGATATCTGTATCAACCATTAGACCCTCAACCTGATGAAACATTGGTGTATGGCTTATATCTGAATCACACCTATAAACCTTTCCCGGAGATATAAACCTTAAGGGTGGCTTAGATCTCTCCATTACCCTTACTTGTACAGGAGATGTCTGTGTCCTCAATACCACATCATCCGATATATAGAATGTATCCTGCATATCCCTTGCAGGGTGGTCTTTGGGTATATTCAACGCCTCAAAGTTATAAAAGTCTAACTCTACCTCCGGACCCTCTTCTATATCAAAACCCATTGAAACGAAGATGTCAATAATCTCGTCAAGGACCTGATGAATGGGATGCAGACTACCGATCGATACAGTTTTGCCAGGTATGGTAATATCTAAGGCGTGTTTTTGTTGTATCTTGGAAAGTTCTTCTGCCTTGAGGACATTCTCTTTGTTGCTTAATAATTCTTCAATCTCTTTTTTCAAATGGTTTAGAGCCTGACCTAATACAGGCCTTTGTTCTAAAGGGAGGGAGGCTATTGCCTTAAGTGCCTCGGTAATAATACCTTTTTTACCAAGATACTTTATCTTTAATCTGTTTATATCTTCTGTAGAACGACAGGTCTCTACCTCATTGTCAAACGACTCTCTGATTGATTGATAGTCCATGTATTATTAATGGAAAACCTTACGCCCCTATAGCCTTTACCTTGTCAACGAGTTCACCAAATGCCTTCATATCGTGGAATGCAAGGTCTGCAAGTGATTTACGATTTAAGGTGATATTAAGTGTCTTTAAACCTTTCATTAATTGACTATATGTGATACCGCAAACCCTAGCAGCCGCATTAATCCTTGTTATCCATAATGCCCTGAAGTCTCTCTTTTTGAGCTTTCTATCTTTATAACTTGCTAATAGAGCCTTGTCAACTGCCTGAGTGGCAACTTTATATAACCTACTCCTGCCACCGTAATAACCCTTTGCAAGATTTATCCTCTTCTTGTGATATCTCTTTGTCTTAAAACCACCTTTAGCCCTCGGCATCTATATCCTCCTCATTTTATTAAATTAGATAAAGACAATATGATAATAAATCATGTTGTTTTTAGTCAATTTAGATTTGCCCATTGCAAGTAGATAATGATTCCTTATGGTCTTGATTCCCTTAAAATCTCTAATTTTATTGACAGTTCAAATGGATAATTGAACCATTACCAGCCTCTGCAGGAACCTTGATAGATTCTTTTAGTCCCAACCTACATCTCCATTCAGCGATATAGTCTTTTGCACATCCAATTGTAGGGTCACCTATTACATGAACATCGATCCTAAATTAATAAAACAACTAAGTCAAAAGGCAACACAATGACAGAATTCATGTCTTTGTTTGTTGATATTCGTAAACCATCTTGGCAAAATCATAAAAGATCTTCTCACAGTGTTTCATCTTTTGATGTGCAACCTTTTTAAGATCGGATTTTATAAAATCCCTTTTCTCTATACTGAAAAGCCATTTCTTGAGTTTACTCATCTCCTCTTCATTTTCTTCAACCTCTACAAAGATAAAGTTTTTCTTCTCTATCTCACTATTAATCTCTTTAGAGAAATCCTCGCATTTAGATATAAATTCACTGTATTCCTCATCCATAGATTCCACAAAGGTCTTGTCTATCTGCTCTTTTAGGTTTTTATTATATGGCTTGCCTATTATAACAACCGCTAAACCACTCTCAGACTCAATAAATTCGACAATCTTACTCATCTTATCGAAATTTGACATCGAATAAGGTATTACCCAGATATTTTGAAGGTTTATCGCCCCTATTTTTTTAGTTGACGCCAGACATAAACCCTTGACTTTGAAGGGAGTGTTGGCAATGTGTATGATAAAAACAAATATTTCATACAGTTATTATCATTACTTTTCATAGATTTGTCAATTTAGGCTCACAACTCATATATATTAAAAAACATATTTGGGAGGCTTTATTGGTTGGGGACATCTGCTGTGTAGCGATGAGACAAAAAGGGGCAATCACAGAGATTTAATATTTAGACTTGAGTATAGATTATCCCTATTTGTAATATAATATTGATATCAATATAATATATATTTTACTTTTGATTCAATCCATAGTAAATCAAGGAGGCATAAAATGCAGGATATAGAAAAATCCGTATTTCAGAGATACACCACTGCTGCAAGACAAGTAGAGACTGCCCTTTGTTGTCCTTCAACCTATAATTCTGATTATCTCAAGGTCATTCCTCAGGAGATTATTGACAAAGACTACGGCTGCGGTGACCCATCTCAATATGTGCAAAAAGGTGAGACCGTGCTCGATTTGGGCTCTGGTGCTGGAAAACTCTGTTATATACTGTCACAAGTAGTGGGTAGAGACGGCAAGGTCATTGGTGTGGATATGAATGACACAATGCTCTCACTTGCAAGGAGGTATCAGGCAGAGATATCAGAGAAACTGGGTTATAATAACACCCTCTTCCTTAAAGCCAAGATTCAAGACTTGTCGCTTGATCTTGCAAGGGTTGATGACTATTTAAAGACAAATCCAATCAAGTCCTCTGATGATCTAATTGCCCTAAATTCCTTCATGGAATACATTCGTAAAAACTCTCCCCTGATACCTGATAAAACCATTGATGTGGTGGTATCTAATTGTGTATTAAATCTCGTAAGACCAGAGGATAAGTCTCAACTATTTAGAGAGATATATCGTGTTTTAAAAGATGGTGGCAGGGCGGTAATAAGCGACATCGTCTGTGATGAGGATGTCCCCCAGTATCTTCAGGAAGACCCTGAGTTATGGTCTGGGTGTATATCCGGTGCATATAGGGAAGACCTGTTTTTAGATGCCTTTACTTCTGTGGGCTTTTACGGTGTGGAGATATTAAAGAGAGATGATACCCCTTGGCAGACAATAGATGGCATTGAATTCAGATCTATGACGGTGGTGGCATACAAAGGCAAAGAGGGTCCTTGCATTGACCACAAAGAGGCGGTGGTGTATAAAGGCCCCTTTAGCAAGGTTTATGATGATGACGGACATATCTATGAAAGGGGTAAGAGGATCGCTGTCTGCAATAAGACCTTCAACATTCTTAAGAAAGAGCCCTATAGTCAGCACTTTTATCACATCTCACCCTATCAAGACCCAACCCCCAAGCCATTCCCTTGCACAGATGGTATTATCTATAGAGACCCCCGTGAGACAAAAGGAGAAGACTATGTTATTACAACTTTCGCATCTTCATGCTGTAATGGTGGGACAGTGTGCGATGTGTATATACCATTTAGCCAGAGGCTCAAGTCTCTTGGTAAAAGATTGCTCAAAGACAGGATAACTACCATTCAGGCAAATTTGGGAAATCTCTGTAATCAGTCTTGTATCCATTGTCATATAGAGGCATCACCGTCTGGTATGCAGATAATGTCTGAGGCTGTCATGAGTAAAATAATTGGGCTCCTGAAAAAAAAGTCAGGACTGACACTGGATATAACTGGTGGTTCCCCTGAACTACATCCAAACATCAGATGGTTTATTAAGTCTGCAAAGGGCTATGCCAGCACTATAATCTTAAGGAGTAACCTTACTGCACTGAATATGTCTAATGGGCTTTTGGATTTTATTTATGATTATGATGTGGTTCTCATCTGTTCACTGCCAGATCTATCAGAGAAAAAGACCGACTATCAACGGGGCAATGGTGTGTTTATACAGTCAATCAATACCCTAAAGAGATTGAATGAAATGGGATATGGTATTGATAAGACACTAAATCTCGTTCATAACCCCATAGACCTTAGACTTTCACAGTCTCAGTCTGCGATTGAAAAACAATATAGAGAGACGCTTATCAGGGACTATGGGATCAGATTTCACAACCTCTATGTCATCAACAATGTTCCTATTGGAAGATTTAGCCGTATGCTTCATAGACACAAGTCTTATGAACAATACATGAATCTGCTCAGCCAATCTTTTAATGTGGATACTATTGACGGACTTATGTGTAGATATATCTTAAACATTGGATATGATGGCAATCTATATGACTGTGATTTCAACAACGCACTTGGACTTCGTATTAGCAAGGATTTACAGAGTATCAATATAAATGAACTTCAGGGCAATGCCATTCTTGTAGGTGAGCATTGTTATGCATGCACAGCCTTAAGCGGTGGTGGTTGTTTCGGCAGTGTGGTGTAATTACTTGAAGATTTGGATTCATCAAAAGGGTTGATAAGATTGCAATTAACGGCATATAGTTGTGCTTTTGGCTCTAGTGTTTATTGTCCAGAAAATAACTAACAATTTACATTTCTACTCTTTAGCAAGGGGAAATTGGTTTTAGGGTGTATTGCCATCCACTTTTGTTAGCAGTGGTCTCTGAGTGTCCCATCTTTTATAGAGTTTGTTTTCTATGCCAAAGGCATCAAGCATCTTACCACATAAGAAATCTACAACTTCTCTTATTTCGTCTGGTCTGTGATAAAAAGCAGGCACAGGAGGTGCAATAATAACCCCTATCCTTGCAAGCCTTAACATATTTTCAAGATGTATGGGACTAAATGGCATCTCACGGGGAGATAGAAGAAGTCTCCTACCCTCCTTTATAGTTACATCTGCAGCCCTTTCAATCAGTGTATTGCCATATCCATTGGCTATACCAGACAGTGTCTTCATAGAGCAAGGGACGACAAACATCCCTTGAGTAATAAAAGAACCGCTTGCAACTGGAGAGTAGAAGTTATCATTTTTATAAAAATAGAGACATTCTGTCTTGAAATACTCCCTTAAACAACCCTGTGGGTCTTTTGATATATCCAATGATGTCTCGTCTTTTACAATAGAAATCGCATCCCTTGAGACCACTAAGTGAACCTCGTGTTTCTTTATCAACTCCTCAACAAGCCTCAAACCTAATAATGCACCACTTGCCCCAGTAATGCCAAACACATATCTATTCAACGATATCCTCCCCTGCAGGTAGTAAGCCATGATTTTTCATCTTTGTCCTGAGCTGTTTTCTTGATATACCAAGTATCTCCGCAGCTCGTGTCTGATTGTAAGAGGTTTGCTCCAACGCCTTGACAATCAGCATCTTTTCAGTCTCCAAAAGATTTAAGACTTTGGGTTTTTGATGACTATCTGAAACCATATCCCTTATAGAGCTGGGCATGTATCTTAGAGATATTGAACCCGAAGGACAAAGCACAACAGCCCTTTCGATGGCATTTTCTAACTCCCTCACATTACCCTTCCAACTGTATTCCATAAATGCCTCCATTACATCGCTGTCAAGAGTGGTGATATGTTTATTGTTAGCCTTGTTGTATTTATCCAGAAAATGCTCTACAAGCAACGAGATATCGTCCTTTCTATCTCTCAATGGGGGTATCCTTAATGTCACTACATTGAGCCTATAGAACAGGTCCTCTCTAAAATTCCCTTTATTGACCTCCTCCTGAAGATCCTTATTTGTAGCAGCCACAACCCTCACATCCACATTAATCCTTTTATTGCCACCTACCCTCATGATATCCTTTTCTTGTAAAAATCTTAAAAACTTCTTCTGCAAAAGCAAAGGAAGTTCGCTTATCTCATCCAAAAAAACCGTGCCACCATTTGCCAATTCTATTTGTCCAATCTTCTTTTCGTAGGCACCTGTAAATGCCCCTTTCTCATGGCCAAAAAGTTCGCTTTCAATAATCTCCTCTGGTAGTGCAGCACAGTCTATCGGGATAAATGGCTTATCAGCACGATTTGATTCGTAATGGATTGCCTTTGCAACAAGCTCCTTCCCGGTGCCACTCTCACCCATGATAAGCACATTTGAGCTACTCTTTGAGACAATGGAAATCATATTAAACAGGTCTTGCATTACCTTGCTTTTCCCAATAATATTCTGAAATCTATTCTTATCTTTGATCAACGATCTTAATGCCTTATTTTCCTCTATAAGCCTCTGCTTTTCTATTGCCTCCCTTATTACAGTTAACAACTCTTCTGTATTGACTGGCTTAGTCAGATAATTAAACGCACCCTTTTTCATGGCAGATACCGCCCTTTCAATAGAACCAAATGCAGTAAGCATTATAATGGGAGGAGATGCAGGATCTCGCTTGACAGTCTCAACAAAGTCTATGCCACTCATATTGGGCAATTTATAATCAACAATTATGGTATCAAAACCTCTGTCTTTGATCTTTGAAAGGGCGTCTTCTGCACTATGGGATGTAATGACCTCATACCCCTTCTTTGATAATATGGCTGATAAGACCTTGAGTGTATTTATCTCATCATCAACGATAAGTATAGTCCCGTTATACAATATCCTGATCCCTCCGCACAGGTAAGATAATCCTAAACTCAGACCCCTTGCCTAATTCGCTGTATACCTCAATCCTACCACTGTGATCCCTGATTATACGATCTACACATGCCAGACCTAAACCACTGCCTCTGGTCTTAGTAGTATAGAACGGCTTAAAGATATTTTCTTTGACCTCAGCAGACATACCCATACCAGTGTCAGAAACCGAGATAATAATATTGCCGTCCATCTCTGACGAGGTAATAATTACAGAGTCACCCGACCTTGTAGCATCAAAGGCATTTACCAACATATTCAACAAGGCCTGTTTAAACTGATTGTAATCAAACTTTAACTCCTTGATATTATGGTCAAGGTTTATCCTAAGATTAATATTCCTTGTCCTTGCCTCGTGTTTGATAAGATCGGTGGTCTCCTTGATGCACTTGTTAATATCTGCTTTAACTGGCATCAATGGTGCAGGCTTAGAAAAACTCATAAAGGTGGTGACAATCTCATTCAATCTCTTTGCCTCTGCCTCTATGATAGTCAGAAATTCTTGTAAGACCTTTCCTTTAAAGTTGTCTTTCAGATATACCACAGAACCACTTATTGCGTTAAGAGGGTTTTTAATCTCATGGGCAACAGTCATTGCCATCTCACCTAACATGGACAATTTTTCAAGCCTGTTCTTTTCCAAATTACTCTTTTCTAATCTTTTTAGGCTATCCCTTAGCATCTTGACCATTTGATTAAATGCCTCTATCAACTCACCTATCTCATCTCCGCAGGCAGATCTATAAACGATGCAATTTTTGCAAGACTTTATGCTAAATG
>JBDNDH010000044.1:0-7780 GCA_046719235.1 Thermodesulfovibrionales bacterium | reverse complement strand
TGCTCCACAGTAGAACTCAACATTGAACTCCTTAGCTAATCTCCTATCAATACCAAGGCTTGCAGTGGTCCTTTTCAACCTGTATCTTACTTCTCTTGTATCTATGCTCCTTTCTAACTTCCTTTCGTGTAATAAAAGCCCTTTGAGCGGGAGGTTTTCGCCAAAGAACCAAGGGTCAAAATAAGACAGGATGTATCTCTTTTCAATATTGCTTATCTCGGTTCTTAATGCGCCTTGTCTGTTCATACCCATAAGGTTTTTATAGCTAATCTCTAAGAAACCCCTAAACCTCTCATACTCTCCGTATCCCAAACCAAACTCCGTAGAGCCTGCAGGCGCCTCATTTACTGTATAGACAACATCCACATATCTGATACTATGCTCCCCCTCATAAATGGACACATATGGGTCTGATACATCCATTTCTATGTCTGAAAATAAACCAGTCCTATATAACCTCTGTCTCTCCTGAAGCAGTATTGAACCTTGAAAGAAATCCCCTTCCCTATGAAGTAGCTCTCTGACAAGAACCTGATTTTTTGTCCTGATATTACCCCTGAATACTGTCTTTCCAAATAAAAGGACCTCTCCCTCGGTTATGAAAAAGGTAATCCTGTGTTTGCCCTGTGGTGCTTCTTTTTTTAAGTTCACCTGGACATTTGCAAAACCGAGCTTTCTATATCTTTCAATTATTTTTCTTCTTGAATTGGATATCTCTATATCATTTAATGGATCCCCGACCTTGATCGTGAGCCAAGATACAATCTCATCTGAAGTGAAGATACTATTCCCCACTATCTCTATCTCATCCACCTGATAGACCTTCCCTTCGTTGATAGTTATGCTCAACTCTACACCACCCTCTGAGATCTCTGACTCATGATACTCTATTACGACATCCAAATACCCAATTGAATAATAGAATTCCCTTATTGATTGTATATCTTCATCAAACAGTTGGCGATTGTATGTAGTATTGATCCTTTGAGACATGATGGCTATAAGCCTATCATCAGGGATTGAATTACCTTTGAACACGATGTTTTTTATAAGATACCTAATCCCTTCATATATGTAAAAGTTTATGAGAATCTCGTCTTCTGTCTCTTCAATAGTAGGCAATACCTGAACAAAGATGTATCCCCTCTGCCGATACAGAAATTCTATCCTCTTGGTCAATTCCTCAATGAGTTCCTGATTTAATGAACGTACCTCCATCATGGGTATCTCCTTGAGGATTGTGCCGGTGGATATCTGTTCATTACCAGATATCTTAATATTTATCTTTTTGCCGAGCCTAAAGGATATGCCAAGGACACCATTAATAAATGTGTGTTTGATAGGTGTTTGAATATACATGTTTTTTCTCAGATATCCCCTTATCTGTCTCTCTAATCTCTGCATCTCTTCTTGGCTAAAATACCCGCCAACTTTAAAGGTTAAGAATCTCTCAACGATACCTGAAGGGTCATCAAGGACTATCTTTTTGATGGTCTCTGGGTCCCCTTCGTCTATATCAATGTCTAATTGGACCTTTATTTTTCCCTTCGGTGTCAGTCTGTATTGCACCTTTGCCATTGGGTATCCGTTGTGTCGCACTATTGACTGAAGATTAACTATTGCATTGGTGATTGCCGTCTCATTTACCCTTTCTCCAGTGTCAATACGAATATGCCTTTTTATGAAAGAAGGGCTCAGTGATGTGGTATTGATATTTGTTGAGTCAATAATCATCTTTTCCACAAGATTTATCCTGAGTCTGCAGTTGTCTTCCCCAGTCTCTTGCATCTCTACAATGATGTCCCTAAAGATGTCCTTTAAAAAGAGCCTTTTGATAGACGAAGAAACAGCCCTTTTATCCAATGGCATGCCCACCTTTATATCCAGTAATGATCTAATCTCGTCTTCAGATACGGTATGTATACCTGTGATGTCTATATTCTCGATCCTTGCACACCGTTCATAGGCATTGACCTGACCGAAGGAAAAGGCAACTATCAACATGACAAGTATTGTGATACTTTTTAATGTTACATGGAAATTGGGTTGATCTTTAGTCATGGGCGATGGGCCTGCCTGGGATATACAAACTTGATCTATTAATTGACTACTTGAACTGAAAACGGTATTTGACATCTGCACCCAACCCACCCCTCTCGTCTCTAATCCCTATGATTGAAAGGTTTTTATCCAGCATATATTCCAACTTCCAGACCTGTTCCTCACCAGTGGTTACAGATGCACTATATGTGACATACAGCCTATCACCCATTAACTTCTTAGAGACAGTCACCCGAGGCGAGATGGTGGAGGTCGTTCTTGATATGGAAGGGTCTATTTGAATCCTGTCAAATCCAGTGATAGTCTTTGCCCTCTCCTCAAAGACATCCTGCAGTTTGCCTGTAAGAAAGGCTGTAGCCTCACTTGCCCCAATACCAGCCTCAAGCCCCTTGAGGTGTTTACCTGTTTGCCCTACTGTCAACAATGCAAGAATATCCGATTCTGCCAGATAAGGGTCTGATGTGAGTGATAGGTTAAACTGCTCTGTAAATCCTTCAAGTGTCAATCTTATGTTGTAGTTTTGAACCTTTGTATCAGCCACTATATTGAAATAGGGTTTTATCTCCTCCATATTAGCAAAATCAACATTTGCCTTGATAATCCTAAACTCGTTATTTCTGAAGAATACAGTTCCTTCTTTGGTCTCTACCTTACCTATAGGGATTATACTGTTAACCTTGCCTCTTAACAACACATCAAAGTCTATTGTAGAGTTCGCAAGATTATTTTCAATCAGAAAGTTGTTACCTGATACCTTAACATTTACGGCCATGTTGTCAAATCGTTTTGAATCAATCCTCCTTTTCTCTATCTTGCGGGCACTTATGAGCCATGTCTTCCAGTCAACCCTCTCTGCATACCTTCCTCTCCTTACCTTGACCTCCCCAAGTAATTGCTGTGAAGATATATCACCCTTTAGAATCAGGTTGCCATCAAAGTTGACCCAAAGATCCCTTGACGGCGAGATATGGGCATTTAAGACCTTCGTCTCTATGAAGAACTTGCCTATCTTAAAACCCTTAATAGTAGCGTTGCCAGAGAGGGTTACATCGCCGTTTGCAAGCTTGCCCCTCGTATTTGAGATGATTATCTTGTCCTCATCAAAGTACACATATCCATTTACAGAGGTTAATCTGTAATAAAAATCCTTTAACCCAAAAGAACCATCTCTGATGTCAATCCCTCCGTTAATCTTTGGCTCTTTCCAATCACCTGATATGGATACAACAAAGTCTGCATCACCCCTAAGTGCATCGATGTTGGTTGATAGCGCCTTTAGTGGTGCAAGGGATCCGTTGCCCTCAAGTGTAATATCAATGCTCTTATTTATATCTGCATTGCCAGAGATACTAAACTCAGATGTGTCATTAAACAACATAAATCTCTCAACAAAGAGACGATTATTCGTCATCTTGAGGGATATGTCTCCTTTGTTTGAGAAACCATTACCATAGATGTTGAAATAAAGCCTATCAAACCTTGCGTTTGCACTCATCCTCTCTTTATCACCCCAACACTCAAGATTACCGTTTAGCGTTAAGACAAGGTCATCAGGCACATCCTTTAAGAAGTGGCTTATCAGGAAGTCATATCGTGCTGTCTTAAGGTCAGCCTTGAGGCGCCACTGTATATTTTCTCTAACATCAGCATGAAGGTTTAAAATAACCTTACTATCAAGAAATCTGGATTTAACATCCAAGACGCCATTTCTTAATGTCCCAGATAAATCACCCCTTACTGTATATCGGCTATTCTTTGTAGATATATTGATTTGAGAAGTTACCTCAACGACTGGATTTTCAATACTCCCATCTGCACTTAATCTGAGATTTTTTATACCTATCCCCTTTAGATAGGGATGCAGTTGTCTTCCAAACAGTTCATCAAGATTGTGATCATCAATGCTCAGTGAAAGCGTAAAGGCCTTATCAAGTGAGATGCTACCATTACCCCTGATGGTTCTATTTGTTGAGATATTAGAAAATCTAAACAGCCTGTTCTTGTAAGAAAAATCAGAAGAAATTGGCGATGCTATCTTAAAGGTCTCATAACCATAATCACTGATATACAGATTCCCCCTGATTGCAATATCCTCTGGTTTGCCTGAAAGTGAGAACCTTGAATCGGCAATGCCGGTCATCTTAGGAGATTTTTTGAATAGTCCTGAAATTGAATCCACACTAACCCTATTTACATTTAATACCAGATCATAATGAGGGTTTCTTAGGTCAAAGAGCATCTTGGACTCTTTAAAATACACATTACCAGCTGTTGAAAAAGTGCCATAATCACTGTTGAGTGTAAGTTTTTTGATAAACAACCTGTCTCTTTTGTATGTTAGATCCGCTGTGGATGAACTTATCGCGATGTCTTTATTAAATAACACATCGTTAAGACCAAGTTCACCGGTTGATATCTTGCCAGTATGATTATTTATATTAAGGTCTATTACCGGGTCTTTTACACCCCCACCCACATGAAATGTAAAATCTGCCTTTCCAGACAGTGCTTTAAAATATGGTGATGCGAGATCCAAGACATCAGCACTATTGCCCTTCCCCTTTATATCTATGGTCTCCTTGCCTATATCAACCACCCCTTGAGCACTTATAACTGTCTTAGGTGATTCAATAATCAGATCTGGCAAGGAAAGGATATTATTAAAAATCTTGTAATCCGACTCTATCCTTTTAATCCGACCAAGTATATCCTTGCCCATCTTGTTGTTAATATATGTGAATCGTCCAGCTGGATTGAAGATACGTCCTTTTGATGTAAGGTGTCCTGTTACCTTACCTTCGGATATCTTAGGATCCCACTTTATAAGCCTAAAAAGACCCGTGCTTGATATGTCCTTTACCTTAACATCAACCTCAAAGTAATTCACAACTGGTAGGGCTATCATTACAAACACATCTGCATAGCCGTTATATAGAGATGCCTTACCATTTGTAAATCGCATTGCACCAGAACTATATTCTATATCAGTCAAGAGGGTATCTATCTTTACATCAAATATATTACCATCCTTTAGCCTCGCATTCCCCTTGCCCTCTAAGTCATCAAGTCTCCCCTTGATCTTTGCGTCTTGAAGGGTTACGTAACCACTAAGAGGCTCCCTCACCTTAAGAAGTTCCATCAGTGTCTCAATAAAAAACTCACCCTTTACATCAAGGTCAAGGGTCAGTCTCTCGGCTAAGTCATCACCACTACTAAGCCTAAGATTGCCCTTAGTCTCAAGCCAGCCATCACCCTTATTTTTAAGCCTAAAGACTCGTTTTATATCATCCCACAATAGTCTTGCATACACCTCAACTGCAGAGGAGGTAGCCTTTGTATCGACATCACCTTTTACATACACACTACTGCCCTTATCACTTTCGTCAATAGATAAGAAAAGCCTTCCAATATCAATAACATCATCTTTGTATGTGATCTGACTCTTAATGTTAAATCTTAAATCCTGCACAGAAGGGGCATTGATATTCACACCTTCTAAGAAAACATTTGCCCTTATATCCCTCTGAGGCTTAATAATCATGTTTATTGCATCAATAGAGAGGGTGTTTTGACCATCCCTTAGGGTAACAGCCCCAGCCTCAATATCAACAGACCTTACACTGACCTTTAAGGGCTTTTCCCTATCATCCTTTAGATACTCTTTTATATTGTTACTAACAGTCTCAATACCAACCCTCTCTGCATCTAAAACAGCCCCTTTTATGACCAGCTTGTTTACGCCTATCTCTCTTTGAAGGATGTTCGTAATGTCAAGATAAGCCTTTATCCTTATAACATTTAAACTTACATCGGTCATGTCTCCTTTTATCCCATCTGCTGACACAAAAAGCGGAATGAGGTTTAAGGATACATTATCCACCGTAAAGTTCATGCCTGTTGATTTAGTGAGTTCTTTTATCAACTCTGCCTTTAGATTATCTTTGATAAAAGGTAATCTTGGGACAATGAGTGATATGGTTAATAAAATTCCAAAGACTACTATAAAAATGACCTTCTTGCCCTGCACAGTATTGTCCTTCTGATAGTTGTATTTAGATACTTGTGATGATAAAATATAGCGAAAGTTTAAAACAAGACTGATGACAAATATCAGCCCCAAAACACAATATGCTAACAGAAAAAAACGTATATGAATCCCTGATACTCTATGCGGAGGATGAACCCACAGCCAGTGAAACATTAATATACACCCTCAACAAAAAGGGATTTAAAAACATCATACATGTCACAAACGGGATTGAAGGCATAAATGCCTTTAAAACGGAACCTCCTTCAATAATCATAACCGATATCATGATGCCAGAGATGGACGGGCTGACTATGTCTGAGGAGATAAGGAAGATAAACCCCTCAATCCCTATTATCATCACTAGTGCCTTTAGTGATGTGAAATACCTTCTAAGGCCAATCGAGATTGGTGTTGACGGTTTTCTTATCAAACCGGTCAAAAATAAAGAACTGACAGACATGATAGTAAAACTTATCAGATCAACACTTCTTGAGAAGGAAGCCCAAAAGGAGAAGGTATTAGAGTCTATTGGTCTTCTTGCATCGGGTTTTGCTCATGATTTTAATAATCTATTGACCCCAATATTAGGGAATATCTCCCTTGCAAAGTCACTTATATCACCTGATAACATGATTTATAGATACTTAGAAAATGCTGAGAGATCATCTGAAGATGCAAGGATACTTGTGAAAAGGTTTTTGTCCTTTGCAAAGGGTTTTGATTTATTTAAAACTAATGTCTTTATTGACAGTATCATAAAGGACGCAGTTCAGCACAATGTAAGTCAACATGTCCATTGTCATCTTGATCTCAAAGAAAATTTCATGATTGAGGTAGATTCAGGTCTTATATATCAATGTATCAGCAACATACTAAAAAATGCCTGTGAGGCAATGCCTGAGGGTGGAGACCTGTATATTAGTGTTGACATAGACAACTCAATCAACCCTAATAAACAATATCCAAACGATACTCAGTATCTAAAGATAAGTATAAGAGACACCGGTATTGGCATAGATGATCAAACATTAACCAAGATATTTGAGCCTTATTTTACTACAAAAAAAATGGATAGCAATAGAGGCACAGGGCTTGGATTATCCATTGCCTACTCAATCATCAAGGCACATAAGGGCTTTATAACTGTAGATAGTGCTGTAAATAAAGGTAGCACCTTCAACATCTATCTACCATTCAGTCCTGCACCTATTACATGATATATAGACCTTGAAACCTCCAACGCCCTGAGGTTTGAGATTTTCTCCCCTTCATGCTGAACATAAAAGACATCATGTGCTATGTTACCTTCTGTATTGATGATGGCTGATACAATATCAATATCATAGGCAACAAACATCCTTGAGATATCATAAAGCAGCCCTACCCTGTCACCAGCAAACAACTCTATCATGGTATTACTCTCTGATATATCGTTATCCAACTCCACAAAGGGCTCAAAATTTATGAAGTAGCGCTGTGGCATAGACCTATTGGAAAGATGACCATCTCCTTGTAGTAGGTCTGATACTTTATATATCTTTTCACACTCAGAGAGGATCTTCTCTGTTAGTTCAGTAATAAATGTATCTTCAAAGCCATCCCATTTTACATGATGCCAGTTTGATACATATATCTTGTCTATTATCATGGCATTTTTGAGGGGGTATAACCTTGCCTTTACAATATTCA
>JBDNDH010000043.1:0-8077 GCA_046719235.1 Thermodesulfovibrionales bacterium | reverse complement strand
AGGGAATCTCTTCCTTATCTCATCTATGATTATCGTCTCAGATTCCTTATCTACCTTTGTGACAAAGTCGCCTGAAGACTTGGCATCTATCTCGTGTTCTTTTAACATGCCAAACTTAGATAAGATGTGCCCTCCAGCCTTATGGGCAGATGCTCTGGCAACATCTAAAAAATCTTTTAAATAAATATCAGACATTTAGTAGGCATCCTCTTTCCACATAGACTGTTCAAACCTAACCACCCTGTTTCTCCCCATCTCTTTTGCCTTGTACAGTGCAACATCAGCAAATTTTATTGCCTCCCAGAAGTTTTCAGTGTCCTTTGGGAACTCACTTACACCTATACTGATAGTCTTTTTGATCACCTCTGACCTAATCTGTATATTTGTACCTTCAATCCTATGTCTAATCTTTTCGGCTACCATAAGAGCACTTCCAAGATTTGTATCAAGTAACATAATCAAAAATTCCTCTCCACCGAAACGCACCACGATATCTGCCCCCCTTACAGAGTCTCTTAGGACATTTGCAGTCTCTTTTAAGACTGTATCACCGGCATCATGACCATAAATATCATTAACCTGTTTGAAAAAGTCAATGTCACACATAAGCAGTCCGATATTAGTCCCCCTTCTAATGACCCCAGAGACAATCTTGTCGTAAGACTCATCAAGATACCGTCTATTGTATAAGCCTGTAAGCGGATCCCTTATTGATGCATCCTTTAATTCCATCATCAGTTGTTTAGCCTCCAATACCGGCTGGATCTCTCTTATAAACTGAAGTGCCCTGCTGATTTTATTACGTAGGTCATCAACATCGCAATAACCGAGTTTTCCACAGGTCATCTGTATTATGCTCGCCACCTTGCCACCAACGATTACAGGTAGGCATACATGCGTTCTATTTGATGACTCAAGATAATACTTACATATCTGAGGATATTCTGCAGATGAGACAGTGTGTCCTGTCCTCTTAGCCCTGCATAGGTCTGCATCAGTAAATATATCTTTTTTACAAAACAACTCTATACCCTCTGCCCCAGGTGGATAAACAACGTGCATAGACCTCCCATTATCCTTTATCTCATATATAACACAGCCCTCTATCTTTAAATGTTCAACAAAAATATTACCTAACCTAAAGTAAATATCATAGACAGACTCATCCTCCTCAATAACCCTTTTGAAATTGGTGATATTCTGTATAGTTTCAATAAGACGATTAAACTCCCTAGTCATATCACCAAGTTCATCCTTAGACATTACTTCTAACTTCTTTCTGAGGTCAATCTCTCCAGCAGACAACACCTTTATCTGTTCAGTAATGTTATTGACAGCCGTGTAAAGTGCATTAGCCATCTTTAGAGAAAGGTATAATGATGCAACCGTTGCAGTGATTATAAAGCCAACTATTAGTATGAGAGATATGGCTAATCTATCCCTTATTAATGCACTAAATGTCTTCCATTCACGCTCAAGGGTTAATATGTAATCATTTGATAAAGTTACCGAGTCTTTCACATACATATCTATCTCATCTAAAATCTCCTTAAAGGATGTGTCTTTAATATCATTTGTGCGAATCTTTACAAGTTTATATAGTAGCTCTTCTATACCATCTAAATTGATAGACAATTCCTTAGTAAACCTTATCTTTTCTGGATCGTTAAGTGGTACTACATTAAACTCAGTAAAGAGATGCCCCGTTGCCCTTGAATAATCAACAATACTCCCACCGTTTACAAGTCTGTTAGCATATGAACGGACATCTTCTAATCGTGCCTTAGCCCGAAGGTAGTTGTAGTGTATATCATCAATATCATTTGCTAAACCAATCTTATGTGAGGATATGCTTATCCCCCTTAATTTCCTCACTATGATGTGTCCAGTCCTTTGGTGTGGCTCAATTACCTCCACTATCCTCTGTGACTTTGATTCCATCTCTATTACGGTCACAAACCCAATCAATGAAACAACTAAAAACCAAAAGAGCATACAAAAGGAATAAAGCAGATACTTCTTTCTAATAGGTAAATCCTTGAAGATTGTCAGATTTAAAACATTTTGTAATATTGCCTTTATTTGCATAACCCCCTAAAACTCCTTCTTTATAGTTTTAACATTTAATTTTAGGATAATCTTATGAACTCAATTTTTCAATATCCCTACGCATATAGATTATCAAAAACAAGGCTGGTAGGGATACCAGAAATGTAACTATGAAGAAACCACTCCAACCGATCATCTCAACTACAAATCCTGATGATGGCGCTATTAAAACCCTTCCAAAAGACGCTATTGAACTCAACAGTGCATACTGAGTGGCACTAAAACGGACATTACATAGGGACATAATAAGGGCAACAAATGCGGATGTCCCCATACCGCCTGTAAAATTTTCAAAGGCAATCACAAAGACCATAAGGGCATAATCCTTACCAAAGATATCCAGCAGGATGAACGATAGATTAGAAAATGCCTGCAAAACACCAAATATCAACAAGGCATGAAACAATCTCATCTTGACCATAATAGCCCCACCGATCATTGATCCCACTATAACTGAGATTAGCCCAAAGCCCTTATTTATAGCCCCAACATCCGTTGGGGTAAAACCCATAGCCCTTATAAGAAATGGTGTTGTAAGGGTGCCAACATATGCATCCCCAAGTTTATAGAGGACTATGAGAAACAAAAACACGATGGCAAGATTTTTACCAAAGAAATCCCTTAGGGGTCCTATTACTGCCTCTTTTATATCCTTAGGTGGCTGTATTTCCCTTGATGTATGAGGTGCAAGATATGTTATCAATACCGTCAGCACCATCAATCCACACATCACAAAATATGTATTATTCCACCCTATCCTATCTGAAAGTATGAGGGCAAAGGCACCAGATATAAGCATCCCTATTCTGTATCCCAAAACAAAAACTGCAGAGCCTAACCCCCTCTCATTACTCTCAAGAATGTCTGTCCTGTAGGCATCTATTACTATGTCTTGGGATGCAGATGCAAAGGCAATAAAAAGGGCTAACATGCCTATCGACAAGAGTGCCTTTGAAGGGTCTTGAAATCCTAAGATCCCTATGGATATTGCAAGGCATATCTGACATATAGCAATCCAACCCCTTCGTCTGTCAAAAAAAGGTGGCACATATCTATCCATCAAAGGTGACCATAAAAATTTGATGGTATATGGGACACCTATAACAGAATAAAGACCTATGGTCTTAATACTAATACCTGATACGGTTAGCCAAGCCTGAAGTGTGCCACCAGAAAGGGCTAAAGGCAAACCTGAAGAGAAGCCAAGAAGTAGCATAATAGCCATCTTCCTGCTCTTGAAAACCTCAATGTAACCTCTCAAAAGACCTCCTCTCATCAATGACTTGAAAGGTTGAATAAGGACATCCATTATAAACTAAGAAACTACATATTACCATTTGTCTCTTTTCACATGATAAAATAGGTATATGAAAGGGATACTTGGCTCATTACTCCACAAGAGACATCACGAGGACAAGACAATTTCTGAAAAATACCGTTTCTTCAGAACCCTACTAAATCACAACAAAAGGGCACTGGGGATCATAGCCGAGATGGAACAACTCTATTACAGCGGCAAGCCATTTACACTAAACCACATTCGTATATTTTATGAGGAACTTTTAGAGAGTGTTACAGGGGTAGTTATCTGCTTAGAAAAGATGACAGGAAAGAGTTATAATGACCTGCTGTCAAGGATATCGGAGATCGACTCTTTAGTCTTTGAAAAATTCCAGAGCACCTGCACCATACCCCTTACTGTGATGACCATTGATCTTGAGGATATAACCCCAGAGATGAAAAGACTCGTTGGTATGAAATCTTTGAACCTTGCAATAATAAAAAACCAACTGGGTATTAACGCACCGAATGGATTTGTGATTACATCATATGCCTTTGAAAATTTTCTAAAACACAACAAGCTCCATCACATCATACACAGGCTACTTGGGGGACTATCACCAGAAAACTACGAAGAGATAGAAAAGGCAAGCGAGATCATAAGGTCACATGTATTAAATAGTCAGATCCCGCAGGATCTATCAGATGAGATACTAAAGAGTTACAACTCATTAGAAAAAAAGACTACTGTTGGCGTAATGACCGCTGTAAGAAGTAGTGCAGTTGGTGAAGACACTGAGGCAACATTTGCAGGTCAGTATGAAACAATACTAAATGTAAGGGATAAAGACATCTTAGACGCATACAAAAAGGTGATAGCAAGTAAATATTCGCCCCGATCTATAACCTACAGATTGCTCTTTGGGTTAGATGATAAGGATACTCCTATGGCAGCCTTGGTAGTGGAAATGATAGATGCCAAAAGTAGCGGTGTCCTATACACCGTTGACCCAGCGGTAACCCCTCGTTGTCCACTGAAGGTTACCTCTATCTTTGGTATAGGTGAGCAATTAGTAAGTGGCAAGGCATTATCAGACACATTTCTGATAGATAGGATAGAGGAGAAGATCATCGAATCAAATATAGTAGCCAAGGACAAAAGGATTAGCCTAATCAACGAAGGGGGGATACAGACAGAGGATCTCAGTCCAGATGAACAACTTCTACCCTCTGTAACCCCAACTACACTGCTCGAATTAAGGGCAAAAGGGCTTATGATTGAGGAATATTTTGAATCACCTCAAGACATTGAATGGGCAATAGACAGAGAGGATCGCCTTTACATACTGCAGTCAAGAAATCTTAATGTAAAGATGTTAAACATAGAAGACCAGCAGAGCACTGATGAAATAAAGGATTCAACCATACTAATAAAAGGCGGTGAGACCGCATCATCAGGGGTGTGTGCTGGCAGTGTGTTTGTCTTAAAAAACCTAAGAGATATAACTAACATTGAGGGTGAAGTAATCTTAGTAACCGAACAGGCACTTCCCGATATCGCAAAGCACATTGGCAGCATAAAGGGTATCATCACAGACTACGGAGGGACTGCAAGTCACATGGCATCAGTTGCGAGGGAATTTGGGATACCAGCACTCTTTGGGACGAAGGTTGCAACATCAGTTCTTCAACATGGGCAGACCGTCACCCTCTGGGCAGAAAAGGCAATAGTGTATGATGGTATTGTTGAGAAACTACTAAAAGATGCAACACCAACAAAAAAGATGATATTCCAAAGTGCCGTGCACATAAGAATGAGAGAGGTATTAGACAACATATCCCCCCTAAATCTCATAGACGCCCAATCTGAAAGCTTCAAACCTCAAAATGCCAAATCCTTTCATGACATCATAAGATACACACATGAGATATCAGTAAGGGACATGTTTGGAATAAGTTTAGAGAAGAAAACTCATGCACTAAGACTAATCACACATCTACCACTAACAATCTGGATTGTCCTACTTTCCAGCAATACTGCAAAAACAGATAGAGACAAGATTGATATTGGCAATATTACCTCTATACCATTCAAGGCAATGTGGAGCGGGTTTACCCATCCTGGAGTTAACTGGGAAGGCACGATGAGCCTTGACGGCACAAAATTTTCAACGAACCTATCAACCTTAGCACTAAGCGAGATTACTGATACCACCAACTATGATAGTTATGCAGTGATTTCAGATGATTATATGAATTTGTCTATCAGATTTGCCTACCATTTTGCCACGATAGATGCCCTTTGTGTTGAAAACTCTTCACAAAATTATATATCTCTTCAGTTCTCTGGGGGTGGTGGCAATTATTATGGCAAAACATTGCGGATATCGTTGCTATCAATCATACTTGATAAACTCGGTTTTGAAGTTATAACAAAGGGCGATCTAATAGAGGCAACCTATTCACGACATGACAAACAAAAAACCATTCATACACTTGAGATGCTTGGCCGTCTATTAGCATCCACAAGGCTGCTCGACATGACGTTGTCAAATCAGCAGGATATCGTCTTTTATGCTGACGAGTTCTTCAAAGGGAATTATGATTTCCTTAGGGCAAAAAGGCTCACAGAGATTGAGACCATCTTTTACATCAAGGGTGGTAATTGGTCAATCATACAGGATGATACAGGCAGGCACTGTCTTCACGACGGTTCATATTTTAACAGAGGGATTATGGGTAATATATCTACCCTCATCAACAAGATGTTTGGCACCAAAAGGGGTGAATTTATAAGCGCCCTTGAGACACACCATCACTTCCCATTGGCTATAGTAAAAGAGAAAACAGGTAATATCACGTCTTTTTCTGCAAAGATAAAGATACTAACAGGAAAGACTGAAAAAACTGCCGGTATCTTAGCAGGGCTAAAAAATCTTGATAACTATCTTGCCCTTTCCATCGAACCAGACCATGGTCAGATAGCGATTTATGAAATGAATAATGGTAAAAGAAAGTTAAAAGCATCAAAAAACAAGAAGATCGATACATCTATCTGGCACATGTTGTATCTTGAGATAAATACACGTAGAATTAGGGGCTATCTTAATGGAGTCTTGATGATTGATTACGAAACAAGCGAGGATATTAAAGGGTATGCAGGCATCTGGTCAAAGGGGGATACATTGGCACTATTTGACTCCATAGAGATACAAGATGAACACGGCAAGATATCTTATTTTAAAAAAACAGAATCTAACACATCACCTAAATCAGTTGATCAATAAACCTACACTGCAAGATATACTTCTTGAATTACTCACGTATAGTATCAATCCTATCAGGTTTTTTGTGAATTAATCCTATCAAAGAAGACACCCTTGCTTTTGTATAAATCTACCCTTAAATTTCTTCTGAGAGTGTGTTTAACTCTTATCTGATTTTTTGTTATAATATACAATTGTTTGAGGCGGTGTAGCTCAGTTGGTTAGAGCATGCGGCTCATATCCGCAGTGTCCGGGGTTCAAATCCCTGCACCGCCATATATTTATACTTCCTTAGTAGTTCCTAATCGTTCATAATCCTTCAGAGCATTTCACCGAAAAAATATTTTAATTATAAATCAACAACTTATATTATTCATATTTGTTCAAAGCAGTTCATACTCATTCCTCTACATCCGCACGTAAATGACAGTAACATTGACAGTAATGGGCACTTGTCAAGAATATTGTGTCTCATTGTAAAACCTCATATTAAAGAGTTGTAAAAGTTCATATGTTTTCGCTCTGATAACAGGTATAGGATTCTTCCATCTTTTCTACCCTGTAAATCAATACCTAATACCATGTAAACACATGCCTTCTTTATCTTAAGGTTATCTTTTACCTCTGTATGATAGCAATCTATGAAAACTGCAAAGACATCCTGAGGAAGTTCTCTACTTTTGAAATCATTTAACCTTTTAGGCAAGATGTTCCTTTAGCCTTGTAAGTTCCGTTACAGAATATGGAAGACCTAATTCCTTTAACGATAATAAAAGCTGACTGTCAGAATAACCATTAATGACAAGACTCATCAATAAATCTACATAGATGTCATCAACTCTCTTATAAGGTTGAGGCAAAACATGAGGACGAAACTGTCCGTTTCTGTCCCGAGGAACGTTGATGTTCAATCTCCATGAGCCTGTTGTCAATTCCCTTGGATAGTAACCGTTGCCTTTGTTGTTAGTGTTTTTTTCAAGGAATATGTTACGTTCACCCTTCATGATTTCATTAAGTAGTTCTTCCAGGAAGCTGCGCATCGCTACTTTTTCATCTGCCTTAAGGTTGTCATTAAAGTATTTTTTTAGCATCGATTCAATTGCTTTGTTTTTGATCTTTTCAAATGTCTGTTGATCCATTTTACATCCTCCTTCCTTTCTACCTTAGACACAATATTATTCTAACTCCCTGAACTTTTTCTCTCGGCCTCGGTGAAGCTTACGTCAAAGACAAGAAAAAGAGGCACTAAGGAAGAATATAAAAGTTTAAACCCAGCAGGACTTCACAGGACAATATGGAAATTACAGAATAACTTATGGAGACGGCGTTACTGAAGAAAAAGGCTATGAAGCTTCAAATAACCATTTGCCATAGAAAAGGTGATTCATGTGATGCTTTTGTCTATAATTAGTGTGAGAGAT
>JBDNDH010000042.1:0-8098 GCA_046719235.1 Thermodesulfovibrionales bacterium | reverse complement strand
GTCTTGTCCACCTGCACCTGTAACGCCATATTTCTCACGCAATGTTTTGTAAACGATTTGTCCATCTATACCTTCAGGCATCTCTATGGCGGTTACGCTATTGCTTGGTGATTCCTTTGAGTATAGACTTAGACCAATAGCCTTGACTGCCTCCCTTGTGGCATTTGCAAGCCTTGCATGACGGGCAAAGACATTTCCTAAGCCTTCTGACTGAAGCATCTTGATAGCCTCATTCAAGCCAATGATTAGAGACACTGGAGATGAGAAGTTTGTCTGATTCTTTAGAAGGTTTTCCCTTTCTTTTTTAAAGTTAAAATAAAAACGAGGCATTTTGGATCTTTCATTTACCTTCCATGCCTTATCACTGATACTCACAAAGGAAAGCCCAGCAGGTAGCATCAAGCCCTTTTGTGAGCCACCTACCATGATGTCTATACCCCAGTCATCAGTCTTTAGGTCATGTGCAACGAGGGCACTAATGGCATCAACTATCAAGAGTGTATTGTCAAAACCTCTTACTACCTTAGCAATAGACTCTACATCGTAATACACGCCAGTAGATGTCTCTACTGCCTGAATGAATACACCTTTTATATCTGGCTCAGCCTTAAGTGCTGACTCAATGTCGGAGGGTTTGACAGCAGTTCCCCATTGGATCGTAATCTCTTTGACCTTTAGTCTATAGGACTCACAGATCTTTGTCCATCTCTCTCCAAACTTGCCTCCATTTACCACTAAGACCTTATCACCTTCATTGAAGAAGTTTGTAACTGAACCAACCATCCCTCCAGTGCCTGAAGAACAGAGTATCAATACATCATTTTTAGTCTGAAAGAGCCATTTAAGTCCTTGTCTTGCAGACTCAAGGATCGGGATAAAATCTGGTGCCCTGTGATGTATCATGGGCATTGCCATACTTAAAAGGACATTCGCGGGAACAGGTGTTGGTCCAGGTGCCAATAGATACCTTTTCAGCATTTTATTTCTCCTTTTGTTAAGTTTGATTAAAGTTTAGAATGGAAAAAACAAGTATTTATATTAATACAAAACCAGTATTTTTTTAAAGGTTGTCTTTTGGGATCAAAAAATTTAGAATTAAGAAATATTGTTAATCTTAGGAGGTTTAGTCTATGCGATACCTTTTTGTCTTTGCGATGCTCGTGGTATTTATATTAAGTTTAGCAACCCTGTCATTTGCTGGGTGGGATAGTTGTAAGGGGTGTCATACTGATGCAGGTAAGCCTGCCCCATCTAAGGCGGAATTTCAAAAGAAGTTCAAAAGTATAGAGGATTTGGTCAAGGCAGCAATGGCAAGCAAAAATCCTATGATGCAAAACTTCAAAAACGAGACATTACTGAGGGCAGCAGCCAAGGATATTGGGCTTAAGGACTTAAAGTCTGACAAGAAACCTTAGAAAAGATGCTCATTTGACAGGGTCTGGAACATCCACAGAAGCATAACCTTAATCTTATACCTGAAGATCCAAGAGCCATTTGTCCTAAAGAAGAAGCCTATTAAGCCGTGTTAATAGTTTTTAATCTTTGAGGCTTACTCGGTATTTTTTAAGCTTGATATCTGGGAGGTATGAAGATTTTGCAAACCTTAATGCCTCCTTGTCTAAGTCTTGCTCATAATTAAGATACTTGTAGCGGACTGGTAGGAGGTTGGCAAAGCTGTTGTACATATATTGATAGATACCCTTAAACTTCTTTTTAGCCTTGACGAAATGCAAGACAAATGTCTCAGGGTTTAACTCTTCACCCAATACAAAACCTGCAGGTTCATCATCAGCATAGTAGATTATTCCACAAAGACAGAGTTCTTCATTCATATTTAGGGCTTCTTTGCATGGTTCATAGTCTGTTTGGTCTTGATTTAAACCTGTTTCTTCCTGCCAGACATCCAATATGGATAAGGCATCTGGTAACTTGTCCACAGTAAGACCAAATTCTACATGAGTGTAAGTCTCTAAAAACTGCTTCATCAGATTCCTTTTCTTGTGCAATCTTCTACCACGATAGGTCTTCATCTTGTCAGCCATGTAGACATAATCCATATCCCCTTCTTTGAAGGAGAAATTAAATATTGATGGATCAAAGTCTTCAAGCCAAGACTCATCAATTGGGAAAAGGCAGTCAAAGCCTTTCATCTGTTGAATCACAAAATCAATATTTGCCTTTGTGACGCGGAAGGTGGGCATCAAATACGACTGCGAATCGTAAGTTACACCGCTTATAAAGATCTCACTGTTAAACATCACATGGTATCTGTGAACACCCCTAAAAAGGTATAAATTGGCAAAACTATACTCCGAAATAGGTGATGATAGTGATTTTAGAAGTGGTTGTAATGTTTCTCTGTGTTTTAGATCGAGAGGCTCAATTTTCATTGGAGATTTTTTACGATATCTCCTATCGCTGATGTGATATCAGGATACTTAAAATTAAAACCACTCTTGAGCAGCCTTTCGGGCAGGACCCTCTGCCCGCCTGTAAGCACCTGTGCCCCATCACCATACTTGAGCCTAAGGACAAAGGTTGGTATTCTAAATATGGCTGGCTTTCTTAGTGCCTTTGAGAGGGTTTCAGTAAGTATCTTATTTGTGACAGGTTCGGGGGCTGTAAGGTTGAATACCCCCTCCATGTCTTTGTCTGTAATAGCCTTTATATAAGCACTTGTAAGGTCATCTATATGTATCCAAGAGAATGCCTGACTGCCATCACCTATTGTCCCTCCAAGACCAAGTCTAAAGGGTGTAATCATCTGTTTTAGCGCCCCACCGTTTTTACCAAGCACTATGCCAAACCTAAATATAACGGTTCTTATGCCGATGTCCTTTGCCCGGAGTGCCTCTTGCTCCCAGTGTTTAGCCAACTCTCCAAGAAAATCTGTTGAATAGACAAAACTCGTCTCTGTATGGGTACCTGTATCACTATAGATACCAACCGCTGAGGTAGATATCAAGACAGAAGGCTTTCTCTCCATCTTGGCTATTGCCTCAATAAGAAGCCTTGTGGTGCCGATCCTACTATTTTGTAAAACCTTTTTATACTGCTCAGTCCACTTAGCAATGATTGGTGCACCTGCAAGGTTTATAACCACATCTGAATCTGTTAGAAGGGTCTTTACCCTTTCAATGCCATTATCTATGTCCTCTTTGTGTATGGGGGTTACTGTCCAGCCGAGGCTCTTAAATCTATTCGTAAGATTGCCCCCTACAAAGCCACTAGCACCGGTCATCGTTATTTTTATATTGTCCATTGGACCTCCTACTATATGAAATTTTTTACCTCTCTCAGAGGGGCTGATCAGATCCTATCCAATGCCTGCTTTAGGTCATTGATGAGATCTTCTATATCCTCAAGACCAAGGGCAATCCTCACAAGATTGTCAACCATTCCGATATTTTTACGATATTCCTCTGGATAGTCAAAGAACGACATAGTTGACATCTGAGTAATGAGACTCTCACTACCACCTAAACTGGGGGTGATTAGGAATAGTTCAAGTGAGTCGATAAACTTCCAAGTTTTTGCATTATCACCCTTTAGCAAAAAGGTTACTACACTACCAAACCCTTTCATTTGGGATCTGGCTATCTCGTGATCAGGGTGAGATTTAAGCCCTGGATACCACACCTTTTCAATCTTTGGATGTGACTCAAGCATCTCGGCTACTATCTGACCTGACCTGTTGTGATGTTCCATCCTGAGAGAAAATGTCTTTAGCCCCCTCTCAAGCAAAAAACAAGTCAGAGGGCCTGGTGTTGCACCGATCATCCTTTGGATCTTGTTGAGTGGTTCTAATATTTTGGATCCTCCCAGTGTTACCCCTGCCAGAAGGTCATTGTGACCGCCGAGGTACTTTGTTGCAGAGTGTATGACGATATCTACACCATACTCAAGGGGTTTGATATTGTATGGTGTGGCTAATGTGGCATCTATTATAGTCATGATATTGTATCTCTTTGCAACATTCACAATGGATTTAAGGTCAAGGGTCCTTAAGTAAGGATTTGTGGGTGACTCGGTAAATATTATATTTGTGTTTTCCTTTATTGATGACTCTATGGCATCTGCTGTTGGCTCTGCCATGGTTACCTCTATGCCAAATTTGTCAAGGAGGTTTGTTGCAAAGTCTCTTGTCTGTCTGTAGCAATCGTTAGTAAATATTATGTGTCCTTCAGGTTGCATATAAGCCATTAGTGTGAGGATAACTGCACTCATACCTGTTGAAAATAGTATCGCCCTCTCAGCACCCTCAATGGCTGCAAGTTTTCTCTCGCACTCATGTTGTGTAGGGTTACCGTAGCGTCCGTATTCATGTTCCCTCAATACCTTTCCTTCACTCTTTGATTTCATAAATTCCCAGACCTCTTTACAGTTTTCAAAGTAATAGTTTGAGGTCTGAACTATGGGTGTTGAGACTGCGTAGTGAGCCTTTTTGACCTTGTTATTGCCGTGTATGGCTAATGTGGATGTCTTCCAATCCTTTGACCTTTTTTTAGACATCATTAATCCTCCGTTCTTTAAGCGCTGAATTTAGGGCTTCTTTTACCGCATCAAGCGTAGGTGGTAGTTCAATTGGCTTATTTATGTAAGCGCATGGGAAATCAAGTGTCCCTTCGTGGTATCTCACCTTAAAATCTGTGAATTTTAAACCGTGGGCGGTTGAAATAACAACTATGTTTTCAGATTTGTCTATCTTGCCTGCCTTAAGGAGTTTTATAAGTCCAGCTAGAGCTACCCCTGTATGTGGACAGTTAAACATACCTGTTTTGTCTCCGAGTGCAGCTGCATCGGCGAGTTCTTGCTCTGTGGCATCAACTACTATGCCGTTAAACTCCCTTAATACCCTCACAGCCTTTTCGTAGCTCACGGGATTGCCTATCTGTATGGCGCTTGCAAGGGTCTTTTCTGCCTTGATTGGCTCTAGCTTGTCAAATCCCCTCAAATAAGACCTATAAAGCGGATTTGCCTTCTCTGATTGTGCCACCACAATACGAGGTCTCTTATTAAGGAGTCCGAGATCCTGCATCATGATTAGCCCCTTGCCAAGTGCAGCGACATTCCCAAGATTTCCCCCTGGGATAATGAAGACATCAGGGCAATTCCAGTCAAACTGCTGGATTATCTCAATACCAACTGTCTTTTGACCCTCAACCCTTAATGAATTCATTGAGTTTGCAAGGTATATGTTTTCATCCTTTGTTATCTCTTTTACCAGACTCATGCACCCGTCAAAATCTGTATCAAGGGAAAGCACAAGGGCACCATTGCTTATTGGTTGGACTAATTGGGCAACGGATATTTTTCCCCTCGGCAACAATACTATAGATTGTATGCCGGCAGCGGCACAATACACTGCAAGCGCTGCAGATGTATCACCAGTGGAGGCACATGCCACTGCCTTTATGGGCACCCCATCGCTTATCATCTGTTTTACCTGCGACACAAGCACAGTCATGCCAAGGTCTTTGAAAGAGCCACTATGTGTGTTTCCGCACAACTTGACCCACAGGTTATTAAGACCGAGTATCTTGCCAAATCTCTCAGCCCAAAAGAGGTTTGTGCCTCCCTCATACATGGAGACGATATTGTTGTCATTAATATTTGGCAATACCCACTCCTTTTTGCCCCAGACACCTGAGCCAAATGGCCACTTGTTAGACTTATACCTCTTATCAAAGAGTGCCTTCCAAGAATCCGCTGACCTCTTCTTTAGAGCCTTTATATCATGTCTGACCTCAAGCAGTGATCCGCAGTTCTTACACTTGTATATGATCATGTTAAGAGGGTAGGTTGCCTTACACTCTTGATTTATACACTCAAACCATGCCTTATAAGACATAAAAATACCTCCGTTCTTTTTATCGGCGTAAAAGTATCTCTAAAAGCCTATCCAATTCATCAAGTGAATAGTATTGTATCTCTATGCTTCCCCGTTTTTCTCTGTGTTTAATCGTGACCTTTGTGCCAAGTGCCCTTTTTAATTTATCCTCCAATTCTTGAACTTCTGGTATCTTTTCTGGCTTTTTTTTGGGTGCTGAAGGGGTTGACAATTTTTTACAAAGGGCCTCAGCAGCCCTCACGCTTAACCCTTTTTTGATGATCTCTCTAGCTGCCTCAATCTGTTTAGGCTTACTATCTATTGTGAGGAGTGCCTTGGCATGTCCGATCGTTAGGTCCTCATTGTTTATGTAATCTTTTATCTCCTCAGGCAATCGCAATACCCTCAGATAGTTGGCAATCGTTGCCCTTTCTTTGCCAACCCTCTTGGATAGTTCTTCTTGTGTGAGGTTGTATTCTTGTATAAGCCTGTGAAATGCCTCAGCGGTTTCTAAGGGGTTTAGTTCCTCTCTTTGTATGTTTTCAATCAAGGCAATCTCGATCGCATCCTGTGAGGAGTATTCCTTTACCAGTGAGGGTATCTGTTTTAATCCTGCTAAGCCTGCAGCCTTCCATCGTCTCTCACCGGCTATAAGCTTGTATTTTCCGTCATCTGTCCTTGATACAATTACTGGTTGTAAGATGCCCTTTTCCTTGATAGAGTCTGCAAGTTCTTGTAGTCGTTCGTTGTTAAAGGTCTTTCTTGGTTGGTGCTCGTTTGGTATTATTTTTTCTATGGGGATATAGGTTATCTCTTCAGCCCTATTGGGTATTAGAGACTCAAGACCCCTTCCCAGTGCTGCCTTCATTTAGCATCTCCTTTGCAAGGGCAAGATAGTTTTGGGCGCCTTTTGACCTGATATCATATACTATTGCAGGCTTACCGTGGCTTGGCGCCTCAGCGAGTGTCACATTTCTACCAATAATAGTCTTATAAACCTTTTCATTGAAATGTTTTTTTACATTGTCATATACCTGACGAGAAAGGGTGTTTCTACCATCAAACATCGTAAGTAATACGCCTTCTATGTCCAGATTTGGATTAAATGCACCTCTTACTCTCCTAATGGTATCGGATAGTAACCCCAAACCTTCCAGTGAATAGTATTCGCACTGGACCGGTATTAATATGCTATCGGCAGATGTCATTGCGTTTAATGTAAGCAAACCGAGTGACGGGGGGCAATCAATGAATATGTAACGAAACCTGTCCCTAATTTGAGATAGGGCATTTTTGAGTAAATGTTCCCTCCCTGCCTTATTGACAAGTCCTATCTCAACCTCAACAAGGTCAATGGACGAAGGGACAATAAAAAGATGGGGTAGAGAGGTCTGGATGATGATATCCGATATGTTTGCATTGTCAAAAAACACATCGTAAATACTCTTTGAAATCCTATCTCTCTGAATACCAAGACCACTTGTAAGATTACCTTGGGGGTCTATATCAACTACCAAGATATCCCTTTCGGCAAGGGCAAGCGATGCAGAGAGATTTATGGCGGTTGTAGTCTTACCCACACCACCTTTTTGATTTGCTATTACGATTATCTTACCCATAGACTGCTATTTTAACCTTTTAACCAACAGATAGTCACTATCGTCTAAAAATTTAGCAATATCGGTTTTTTTGAGCCCTTCTACCAGACTATCTTCACTTGCCGGGAATCTAAGAAGATTAGGGGTGATATCACTATTTAATAAGGGGTAATTATATCATGACCTTGTTTTTATGGATAGTCTCTTGATAAATAAAGACAAACAAAACAGTGAGATGTTAATAAGGACGATCACTGCACCGGTAGGAAGGTCAATCATAAAGGATAGGACTATCCCAGTGTTTACAGCAAAAAGCGCTATTAAAACGGAGTGTATCATCGCCGACTTAAAGCTCTTTGCATTCTGAAATGCAGTCATTGCAGGCAGAATTATCAGTGCTGATGTGAGCATTACACCAACAAGTTTCATCGTTAAAACTACCGTAACAGATGTCATGATTGCCAAAACATTATTTATGAGATCAGTATTTATACCAGAGGTCTTTGCCAAGTCCTCATCAAAGGTGACCGAGAGTATCTCTCTGTAATGCTTTATGATAATAGAGATGACTGTAACTGAGAGTATGGCAGATATCAGGGTCTCTTCGTCTGTAACCGCAAGGATACTACCAAACAAGAAACTAAATATGTCAACATTAAAACCTCCGCCT
>JBDNDH010000041.1:0-8126 GCA_046719235.1 Thermodesulfovibrionales bacterium | reverse complement strand
CTTGAAAATCTCTTCCCTCTGTTATGAGGACTTCTTTCAAGGCATTTATCGTTTTTGCATTCCCAGCTTTGTACGCCAATTTCTGACTGGGTATTTCCATTTACATTTAATGAGCCACAAATAGGACAAGGGATTCTATTAGTATCCAACCTATGCTTATGAAAGATTAAAATATGCTCATAGCAGTTAAGAGGATACTGATAGAATGGATAATTTATCCCCCCATTTTTATGCCTTTGGCTCTCAACTTCTCCTTTATCCCAGATAATATCATCAACAAATTCAAACCCTTCTTCTTCAAAGATTTTTATAAAATACGCTGCAAGGGGTAGCCTTCTTTTCCCCCAGACAGATGTTGTTTTAAGATTATCATTATCAAAAACATCGCCCACATTAAAAACCCATACCCTATGATTCTCTAAGACCCGATAACTCTCTCTAATTATTAACTGCATGTCTTGGAGATAGGAGTTAAGATTTTTCCATTGAGAATATTCCCGTGCGTTATAATAAGGTGGAGAGGTTACCATTAGGTGAATTGACTCTGATTTCATTTTTCGTAATACATTTAAGCAATCACCCCATATTATTTTTAGCCCACTTCCGCCGTTTATAAATTTATCAAGTTTATGGTTACAAGTTTCTATATTTTCATTTTGATACCGTTTTTTTAATATTGATAAATATTCATCCGTAAAGATCTTTATTGCATCGCTACCCTCCACATTTTCAGGATACAACGAGAGTTTTGTCTCAAGTTCATTAAGTTCTCCAATGGTTAAAAGTTTGTTTAGGTATTCTTGATTATGTTTGAACAAGAAGGGAATAGTTATACTATAATCGTTTCTTATTTTTTGTGGTGAAGATTTTGAAGATTCATATGTAAAAGGTAGTAATAAACTTTCAGATATTTGAGGAGACTCAAGATAATCTACAGGATATTCATCAGGTTGATTATTACTAATCCAGTTTAAGACATCTGTTTTTTCATACCTATAAGATGATCCCACTTTGATGCAAGGCATGCCTTTCTTTTTTAAACGCCAAAGCGTTGTGCGCGAGATTTTTAATTCATTTAATAGTTCTTTTTCAGTAAGCATGGATTAACCAAAATGAAACATCTTGAAACAAGTATAATGCTCAAGAAATGATATTGTCAAGAAGTTATGTAGACCGATATTGCCCTCATTCTATATTCTATAACTGTACAAATGTTTAGCCCAAAAACTTGTCGGATTATTTTTATTGCAACTTAGGATATCAACTATTTATAATTTAAATGCTAAAAACATGATTAGCCTTTGTGGTTTTGGATGTTACATAAGTTGTTGTAGGAGATGGTGAAATGATTACAGATATGGATGAGATTAATAGAAGATCAAGGCTTGCCCTTAGCAATCAGATGGAGATGCTCATATTCTACCTTTCAGACAGGCAACTCTATGGGATCAATGTCTTTAAAATTATAGAGATTCTTGAATGCCCAAGAAATATGACTCGTCTTCCCATGTCTCACGAATCGATTGTCGGTACTGTTGACTTTAGGGGAAGGGCAATCAATGTAATAGATTTGGGCTTTGTATTGGGACTTCCAAAGATCGATTATAGTCAACACCTTAGTTATATAGTTGTCTGTGATTATAGCAACAACATTAATGGTTTTCTTATAGTTCATCCTGACTCCTTGATTAATCGTGGGTGGGAAGAGATAAAGAGTCCCAGTGGCTTGTTATCAAAGTCTGCTTATCTCACTGCTATCGCATATAACGACAACAATGAGACTATACAGATTTTAGATATTGAAAAGATACTATCAGAGATTATAGGCATTAGCGATGAAGTTTCTGATTCCTTTATCAACACAGAGACACTCTCAGATGTGGAGGTGCTTGTTATTGATGACTCTAAGACTGCAAGGCAGCTAATGAAGAGCGTCTTAGATCAGATAGGGATAAAGAGTACCTTGATGGATTCGGCAGAAAATGCCCTTGAACTTTTGAGGGAATTGTCAAAAACTCAGTCTAAGAGATTTTCTCTCATCATTTCTGACATAGAGATGCCTGGTATTGATGGTTTTACCTTTGTAAGGAGGTTGAGAGAAGATGCAAGCATTTCTGGCTACAAGGTGATATTGCATAGTTCACTCAGTAACCCTTCAAATAGAGAAAAGGCAATGTTGGTTGGTGCAGATGATTTTGTTGCCAAATTTCAACCTGATGTCCTCGCAAAAAGGGTCATAGAGATTTTAGGAGATGTTCAAAGATAGGTTATCTCATTTCAAAAACAAAAAAATACTTGTTGTTGGCGATATTATATTAGACCGCTACATCTTTGGAAGGGTAAACAGGATATCCCCAGAAGCACCCGTGCCAGTGGTGGAGGTTTTACAAGAATCTTATAGACTCGGCGGTGCTGTAAATGTGGCAAACAATATCGTCTCTCTTGGTGGCAATGCTACTATTGTTGGTTTTGTAGGTAATGATCATGAGGCAGACCTGCTTTTTGCTGAATGCAATAAGGTTAGAATCGACACCAGTGGGGTTATCAGGACATCAAGACCTACGACAGTAAAGACGAGGATTATTGCACAAAACCAGCAGGTCGTAAGGGTTGACCGTGAAGAGACGGCACCGTTTAGTAAGGGTAATTATAAGAAACTATGCGATATATTACATAAAACCGCCTCAGGGTATGATGGTGTGATTGTATCTGATTATAAAAAGGGTGTGATTACAAGGGATATCATCAAGAGGATTATAGCATTGTGTAACGGAAGTATAATATCCGTTGACCCAAAGATCGGTAACTTCCATTGTTACAAGGGGGTCACTATAATCACCCCTAATCTGAAGGAAGCCTCACATGGTGCGGGTATTGATATTGTTGATGAAAAGACACTGCTGAAGGCAGGGCGGATACTATTAGAGAGATTAAAGACAAAGGCGGTGTTAATAACGAGAGGGCCAGAAGGGATGAGCCTTTTCTATAAAGAAGGATTAGACAAACAAGAGCCTACAGTGCATCATATCAAATCAGTTGCAAGAAAGGTCTATGATGTTACAGGGGCTGGAGATACGGTGATAGCGGTCCTTACCCTTGCATATACAGCAGGGGCATCATTTGAGGAGTCAGCTCTTATTTCAAACTGTGCTGCAGGGATAGTTGTCGAGGAATTAGGGACAACAAGCGTGAACGTTGAGACGCTACAAGACCGATTGTCACATCTTAAAAAATAACAACTAAATGCCTCACTGCATAGCCCTCTTTTCAGGTGGTCTTGATAGTTGTCTGTCAATAATTACCCTTTTAAGACAAGGGATTAAGATTACAGCATTGTATTTTGATACTCACTTTGGCTGTGGGCTTGGAAGCAGAGAGTTATATTTAAAGAAGATAAGCGATGAGTTTGGGTTTACCATGGAGATTGTAGATGTTGGTAGTGAGTTTCTTGAGATAGTAAAAAAACCAGCCTATGGATATGGCAAAAATATGAACCCATGTCTGGACTGTAAGATTATGATGTTATCCAAGGCAGGCGATTATATGCGACAGGTGGGGGCTGATTTTATTGCAACAGGCGAGGTGGTAGGGCAGAGACCGATGAGCCAGCAAAGGCATATCTTCAATATGATGGAGAAAAGAACTGCCTTAAAAGGTTATATTTTGAGACCTTTGAGTGCAACTGTGTTACCACCGACTTATCCTGAAATCAGAGGTATGGTAGATAGGTCAAGACTACATGGCATCGTCGGCAGAAAAAGGCATCAGCAATTTGCACTTGCCAATGAATACGGGCTCAAAGACTATCCATCGCCATCTGGTGGTTGCCTTTTGACCAATCCAAACTATTCGTTAAGGCTAAAGGAATTGTTGTCATTCAAGAAAGACCCTGATCTTAGGGATCTCAAACTTCTTAAGATAGGCAGACATTTTAGATCGCCTGAAGGTGTAAAGATAATTGTGGGTAGAAATAGTGCAGACAACGACTATTTAATCGGGCTGTCTAACGAACATGATATCGTAATACAGCCATTAGATACTAACGGTCCAAATGTTGTTATCCCACACACAGAGGTCTCTGATGAGGTCATTAAGGCAGGCGCCGGGCTTTGTGCATATTACTCCGATGGAAGATATAGAGACACAATCAGGGTAGTTGTAAGACGAGGTGACAAGGAGAATATTGTAGATGCCCGACCTGATGATGCAATGACAATACACAGATACATGATAAGACTATAGTGGACAGGGAATTACTGTTTCTTATAAATACGGGGTTTCATTCAGTATATCTCGATAGGATTTTTGTCCTTCTGTCAGAAAAGGGATACCTTTTGTTTGTGCCTTTTCTGGTATATACGAGTTTAAAGACCAAAGATAGACAGGGGATAATTAATCTTTTGGCTGTATTTTTTTTAGCATTTGCCTTGAGTGATTGGTTAGCCACTGAGTTAAAAGGTTTGTTTTCGAGACCCCGCCCTTGCAATGTTGAATCAGGATTAAGAGACTTCTATGGGTGTTCAACCTCCTTTTCTATGCCATCGAATCATGCTACCAACTCTGCCTCTGCCGCTTGTGTCTTGGTGATTTACTCATTAAGATCAGGCGTAGTTAGGCCCATAATGATTTTCCCTGTAGTTATTGCCCTTTTGATATCAGTCTCAAGGGTATACTTAGGGGTGCATTACCCTTCTGATGTCCTGTTGGGTATCTTATTAGGTGTTGTTATTGGGTTGACTGTTTCCCTATCCGTTGATCGGCTCAGGATATATTATAGGCAAAGGCCCATAGAGACAATGCTCTTCTTGATAAATGTGTTGCTATTTCTGTTTAGGCTTTACTATATCAGACACGGTGGGCTTGATATTAGTCCTGATGAGGCACACTATTGGGAGTGGTCAAGAAGACTGGATCTAAGTTATTACTCTAAGGGTCCCCTTATAGCGTATCTGATAAAGATGGGCACCTCTATTTTGGGAGACACCAATACAGGGGTAAGGATATTTGCGCCCTTGCTGTTAGCCATCAGCAGTCTTTTTATGTATGCCTTAACATATAAAGTAATATCTGAAATAAAATCTGAACAACACCGTCAAGATGATTATATAGCGAGGCTTTCAGGGTTAATATCTGCTATAACCTTACATGTGACACCATTATTTTCTGTATATGGCATTGTGTTCACTATTGATGCCCCATTTTTATTCCTGTGGATAATCGCCTTGTATCAATTTATAAAGGTAACAGAGGATGTAATGAATTATGGTAAGTGGCTGGTATTGGGTGTGATAGTTGGACTGGGACTGTTGGCAAAATATACCATGCTCTTTTTCATCTTTTGTGTGGCGATTTATTTGTTATTTTCCGATCGTAGAATATTTTTGACGAAAGGTCCATATATTGGTCTTCTTGCAACACTGTTGTTTTTTTTGCCTGTTTTGATATTTAACTATAGGCACGACTGGGTCACCGTCAGGCATACCCTTGGTCAGGCAAATGTTCAAGAGGGGATGGTGCTGGTATCAAGGTACTTTTTTGAATTTCTTGGCTCACAGTTTGCTGTGTTATCAGGGATCTTTGCGGTTCTTATGGTTTATTCAATATTCAAGATTAGACGTTATGTCGATAGAAAGTATATGCTCTATATTCTCTGCCTTAGTCTGCCAGTATTTGTCTTTTTTCTTCTCAAGAGTTTACAAGGGAAGGTTCAGCCAAACTGGGCTATGCCAGCATATATAGTCACCATTATACCAATGGCATATATTGTCAGCATGAGCAAGGTAGGTATTGTTGATAAGAGGATTTTTAGTCTTTTCAAGATAGGTGTTGCGGTGTCGTTAATTATCAGTGTAGTAGGATTATACCCGCACTTTTTTGGGCTCACTACAAAACTTGACCCTTCTGCAAGATTAAGGGGATGGACGATGTTGGCTCAAGAGGTTGACAAGATCAGGGCGGATTTGCCAAAGGATAACAGATGGCTTATCTTTTCAGATGCCTATCAGATATCAAGCGAGCTTGCGTTTTATCTAAAGGATAAGCCAGTGGTATATTGCATAAATCTAAATAGAAGGATGAATCAATATGACCTATGGGAGTCGCCAAACACGGTCTTAGAAAAGATTAAGGCAGACAAAGGTGTGGTCAACGCTATTTATGTAACCGTCGCACATACGGATACTAAAACAGGAGAAATATTTGATGCAACCCCTGAGATTGCCCATAGGTGTGAGAGGTCTCAACATCACATTGTTACTGTAAGACACAAAAATCGTTTTTTGAGAAATTATGCTGTATTAATCTGTTATAATTTAGGATCATTGCCTAAAAGTGATTTCAAGACCTTTTGATTATTTAAGGAGAACAAGATGATAGTATCAATAGTAATTCCCCTTTACAACGAAGAGGAAAACATAAACATACTTCACAATGCGCTCAATGATACCTTGACCAACATTGGACACGACTATGAGATTATCTACATTGATGACGGCAGCACTGACAACACATTAAGCATCCTTGAGGAAATACAGGCAAAGGATAGCAAGGTCATGGTACTGAGCCTTAGGAGAAATTTTGGTCAGACTGCTGCCTTTGCTGCAGGGTTTGATTTTGCACGAGGCGATGTGGTCATCACGATGGACGGGGATATGCAAAATGACCCGAAGGACATACCAAAACTCATAGAGGCTATCAAGGGATATGATATCGTTAGCGGGTGGCGAAAAGACAGAAAAGACCCATTTTTGTCGAGAAGATTGCCATCGATGATTGCAAACTGGCTAATTAGTAAGGTTACTGGGGTGAATCTCCACGATTATGGTTGTTCATTGAAGGCTTATCGGAGGGATGTTGTAAAAAATCTAAGGCTATACGGTGAGATGCACAGATTTATCCCAGCGGTTGCCAGTTGGTACGGTGTGAGGATTACAGAGATAGAGACGATACATCATCCACGATTACACGGAAGGTCAAAGTATGGGATATCGCGAACCATAAAGGTCTTGCTGGACCTGATTACGGTGAAGTTTCTCCAAAGCTTTTCAACAAAGCCTATTCAGTTTTTTGGTCCATTAGGTGTGATCTTTGGGTTTACTGGTGTTTTGATTTCTGCCTATCTCACAATAGAGAAATTCGTCAAGAATGTCCCTATCGGCGGACGCCCCTTACTACTACTTGGCATCCTTTTGATTATAGTTGGTGTGCAGATTATTGGGATGGGATTGCTTGGAGAGATGATAGTGAGGGTTTATCACGAGAGTCAGAAAAAACCAATCTACACTATTAAAAAGATACTTTCTTCTATATAGATCAATAGTTACTCTCCCATGGATGATACCAAAAAAAAGATAGTAAAGTATTTATTCTTATTGCTCAAGATAACGGTAAGCAGTGGGTTGATATATCTGCTCTTTTCAAAAGTGGGTTTGTCCGTTATCTTGGACAACATAAGCAAGATACAGCCGATATATTTTGTTTTTGCGATGATGTTATACCTTTTACAGCTTTTGATATCTACCAATAGATGGTCTTTACTGATAGGGACAAATCTACCGTTCAAAAAATTGTATAGTCTATATCTAATTGGTTCTTTTTTTGGTATATTCCTTCCAGGACTTGTAGGCGGGGATACGGTCAAGGCTTATTATCTCAATAAGATATTGAAGCAGGGCAACACATCAGATTTACAAACACCTCATCTTGTTACATCTATAGCATCTGTGTTTATGGATAGGTATATAGGCTTAATAGCAATGATAATCATGGTAATTAGTGTGTTGCCATTTAGCATAGGATACCTCAAGGATACCCCTTTTTTATGGGTAATGCCCACATTTATCGTGTTGTTTGTCTTGTTTAGTTATTTTTTTGTGAGATTTAGGCTTGGGGAGAGATTTGGGTTTGTGTCAAATTTCTACACATATTTTACATTTTATCTCGCTAAAAGGTCCGTTGTCGTGAAGACAATCTTTTTGTCGTTTCTTACCCAGCTTGCTGGAATTGTATCTGTATATACCTTGTCTTTGGGATTGTCTATTAATGTCTCATTCTTGAGTGTCTTGATCTTTCTGCCTATCATCATCTTGGTGTCATTTATACCCATCTCCATCGCAGGGATTGGACTA